>JAQICB010000042.1 GCA_027858745.1 Bacteroidales bacterium | reverse complement strand
TCTTTGTATGCTTTTTAATTCATTATCTTGCACATACTCTTCATCAAGATTATCGGTTAATCGATACGATTCATACTCAAGCATGGCAAGAAAATCTATTCCGGTGGTGCTTTTTAATTTTGTCTCCAGAGAATCATCGGGAATAAAACAGGGTTCTATTATCTCATATTTCACATTCGGAAATTCATATTGTACCGGAACTGCGGTATATTGCCATGTAATCTGGTCTTCCGGTATCGATGAATCGTGATAATAATATCCTTCCTGTTCTATTGCGTAATCTAAGGGATAGTCAAACAGTTCAAGGCTATCAGAACGTAATTTGTGCAATTGAAGAGAGTCTTCCGGCAAAAACCGCACATAAAAATGTGTGGGTTCAATTACCTCTTCGTCAACAGTAACTGATTTTAATTGATCCTTACTTTGCAAACTCTCATAGGCTTTTTTCATATTTTCGAGCGAATATGGATTTTCAAGTTTTTTTCCAAGTATTATTTTTCCTTCTGAATTTTCCTGTTGTACACTGTGTGTGTTTTGTGCCATATCCTCCTTTTGACAATTCTGAAAAAGAAGGCTAGACACTAACACAACACAGGCACATATACTATTTCTTTTCATGGTAATTATATTAAAAATTGCGACTTTTTACATATATATTTTCTATGAGTGTGAGAGCAGAAAATACGACTCCCTTTTTCGCATGCACGTTTTTTCATGTACAGAAAAATATGGCTTCTATGCTAGGTTGTATTCATTGTATGTTTGCGTAATGTGTTCATTAATTCATCGTATTGCAATACAAACATAAAAATTATTTTTTAAATAACAAGGTGCAATTGTTGTTTTTTATTTAAAATCCGACTCATAAATAGTGAATTCTAATATATATTCATAATCAATTAATGTAACATCCCACGAATCGTAATTATAAAAATGATGAACAGAATCTCCCATAAAACGTGCCGGACCATGCCATGATTCAACAAGAGAATCCTTTCGGTACACTTCTAATATATATGATTCATTGTAATAATCATGAAACAAATATTGCGTTAGAACATCATCATCTTTTCCAACTTCTCTTGCTCCGTTATGCAATATTTTCGCATCGGGTGAAAGAGTAGTATCTAAGGCATATAATGACTCTTTATTATACAGAATAATTCTTACAGAGTCCTCGGTTTTATTAACAATATAGCTTGAAAAGCTATAATAACCACTACTATCCCACTTGAAAATATCACAACTAGTAAAGAAGGATATCAAAAAAATGTAAATAAAATATTTACGGCCAATCTGTATAGTTTTCATATGCTTTATCAATTTGTGTATCATAGTTTGTTTTGCTTTTTAATTGTTCAACCATTTTTAAAATTGTATTTGTCTCACTTCTTAAACAGCTGAAAATTTCATAAGTTGAAATATCTGATATATTATTTACATCTTTCAAAAAACCAGGATTATACCAATCTTCTCCTTCTAAAAACCACCTCCATCCATCACCAAATGCTGTCGAATTATATGGCCAGTATCTAATAAATGCTTTCCGTTCAAACAAAGCACCTATATAATTTGCCCACATCTCCCCAACGCCACAATATCCCGCATTTCTGCCCGTTCCATCGCCATATGCTCCATAAGTAATAATATAGTTGATATATTTAATCCAATAACTGCTTTTCACTTTTGTCCAATGACTTGCATGTGCACATTCATGGAACGTTACATTATATACATTATCAGTTTGAGTGATACTTGAATTTAATGAAATAGTTATATCAGGTTGTGCGAACTTTGTTAACAAAGCTATTTGATTAATGTACAAATTAAGCCCATGTGTTTTAAAATAGAAATTAGCAATTTTTGATGTTGTTGTTAAGCCTTTTAATCCCCAGGTTCTGCGAAGCATTGCTGCTGAACCTAAAATAAAATTGCTATTATTTTCAAAAACCCATACACGTAAATTTGATGGAGGTTTGGCTATTGAATAATCTTCACAATAATTATAATATTTGTGCACAGCATTATTAACGGTTGCCCATTTCCAGGCGTTAGAACTTCTATATATTTCTCTATTATACCCACTTTTTGAATGCCAGCCCATATTAAAATGTGCAGGTGCTGTAAATGCCCAATTCCCCCAAATTTTAAAACCTGTGGCATTTTCAAAAATAAGTGAATAATGCACATTATATCGAAAGCCCATATCTATATGATAATCACCCGATTCGTTGGTGTAAGTGGATTTAATTTTTACATATCGGTGTGCACGAATTTTTACCCGCTTAACACCTTCTAAACCGGTAGTAGTATTATCTACCCGAAATGTTCCGCGTGGTTCTTTTTTAGAAGGCAGACGCCATCTTTGTATGCTTTTTAATTCATTATCTTGCACATACTCTTCATCAAGATTATCGGTTAATCGATACGATTCATACTCAAGCATGGCAAGAAAATCTATTCCGGTGGTGCTTT
>JAQICB010000073.1 GCA_027858745.1 Bacteroidales bacterium | reverse complement strand
CCAATTCAGGATTGGAGGTTGTTAATGCATTTAAATCATATCTTTTTCTGTTTTTGTTTCGAGAATGTAGCCTTGTTTTTTCTTCTTGTCTTTTTTCTGATGACATAATTTATTATGGGTTTTTATATTCTATTTGAATATTTCCACTAAATTCCTAATTGTGTATAACGGTTGGCAATAAGAAACGTAGGGCATTTCGAAGCACTTATCTATCAAGTTACCGAGCCTTTTATTAAATGTTATTTCGCTTAAATTTAGCACTTTATGCCCTATGTTTTTTATTGCGTGTTGTGGTGCGTTAATCATCTTTCAGTCTAAATAATTCATGATGTTCAATGAGAATTAAATCATCCTCAACATTGTAACACTTTACCACTCTCTTCTTTTTTCTCATGTCCATATATTTGTCAATTTGAAGAAGAAGTTTATCATCCTGCCATTCAATTATAGTTCCTTCAATTTGAGTTCTCAAAAACAATCCTTCTAAGCAACCACATCGATGTTCAACATATCCGTTGACTTTTTTTCCTTTCGCCCATTCAATTTTTTTCTGGTAAAGTTTAGCTTCTAGTATTGAATCCTGTTGCTCTTGAATCATTTTTTGATAGGCAGTATCTGTTTTAAGCTTTTGAAAATGTTCGTTAGATTTCTTCCAGTAATCTTGATAATATTGGATTTGTTCATCTATTTTCCAATCTTGTCCATGAAGTTCTCGGTAATATGATGTCAAGATAATACCAGACATATCATCAGGATGGTAAATTCCTATTGAGTTAAAATATTTAGCAAGTTCTTGACCCTTCCACAATCCCCAGTTATTTCTTATCCACATACCAAGTCCAAAATGAGCACCTGCTAAAAATTCATCTTCGGACATTTCCATAATCTTCTGTTTGGTCGAGTCTTGATGGATTATTTTTAATTGATTAACAGCTTCCTCTAAATTGATGGGTTTATAATTAAGTTCCTTTTTGGAAACATCTTGTCCATATACAGTTGAAAAAGTGAAAAATATTATGATTAGAATATTGTATCTCATGTCTGTCTTTTTAATGCACCACAACTACTATATATCCACAAGTACTTGTTAATATATCCACTATCTACACAGCTGTTATTTTTCTGTACATCAACAAAATAGTTATTTTTTGTGAATATATTCATGTGTGTATGTTATTTTTACGGACATCACATATATGTTGTCATATTTGTTTTCTATTCAAAAATACAAAAAAAAATTAAATGCTGTGAATATGAAGCATGTTTATTTATGCTGTGGATTATGCTTAGTGACCACGCGAAAAAATTCGCTCGGCAGCTTTGGTATATCCCTCAATTTCTACTCATTTTTTAATGCGCTTGTGTTTTTTTTGACATAAACCCATAGATTTAGTTCAACCGGGAATTCACGCTGGGCATTGCATGCCGCTTGAATTCCTAGTTATTAGCAACTGGGTTTTTACTTTAATGTATATAGTTTTTCCTCGAAATCATGTAACAAATATATTTTTTCAAATTTCGAATTGTCTGTAATTATTGGTGTTTCAAAGTTTAAAGGTACATCATAACCACTAGCTTCACAACCGCCAATAACGATTAATAACCATTGTTTTTTTATGTTAGTTTTTTCAATGTATGATTCTACTTTTTTTTCTTTTTTGAGAATAGCGTTGTATATATCTTGTGTAGTTGCATTATCTACATAATAAGCTCCTGGATTTGGGCAAAAAGCTAGCTTAGAATGTGGCGAAATAGATATGTCAGTTATAACAGAATTTGGTAATAAGCTACCAGTTTTATGAAAGTGATGAATAACTTTATTTACTTCATTCTTTTTCGCGTCATATTCCTTTTTCTTTAATGAAATATTAGAGTTGTTATACCAAATGTTTGCTAAGAATTTTAGTTCTGGATATGTGCTTTGGAATTCTGTCTTTGCATTCTTGAAAAAATCATTAACAGTTCCTTCTGTTTTTTTTAGTCTATTGTTTACTAAGATTTCATGTTCAAGTCCAACTTTTGTATTATCCTTTTTTAAGATAAAATCAGGTTTTTCTTCGGGGAGTTTATCCAGTGTATAACCGTTGTTTAATAATAATAGAAATTTGCCTAAATGACATAATTCTAATTCCTTTTGTGAATCCCCTTTGACTTCGAGTAAAAAAGGATTTATATAACTACCAATACGTTCACTAGTTTCAGTAACTTTAGAAACCATTTGTTTTATATTATCAATACTTAGATTCTCCATGAGTGTCTTTATTCGAGGTGTTTTTAACCTTGTTGCTAACGGATGGGTATATGAAACGTTTGGCATTTCAAAGCGATTTCCTATCAAACCGTTACAAAGTTTATTAAATGTACTGGCCTTAAAACCAGCACTATCTGCCAAATGTTTTATATACC
>JAQICB010000121.1 GCA_027858745.1 Bacteroidales bacterium | reverse complement strand
CAAATATGTTATCATATTTGTTTCTATTCAAAAATACAAAAAAAATTAAATACTGTGAATATGAAGGATATATATTTGAGGTGTAGATTATGCTTATTGACCACGCGAAAAGATTCGCTTGGCAGCCTTAGTGTATCCCTCAATTTCTACTCATTTTTTAATGCGCTTGTGTTTTTTTTGACATAAACCCTACCTATTAAAAACCCATAGATTTAGTTCAACCGGGAATTCATGCTGGGCATTGGGTGGTGATTGGATTCCTAGTTATTAGCAACTGTATTTTAATTGTTTAGGTAAATAACAATTTCATTACTTACACTTTTCAATGCCTCAGTTACTGCAATATTTATGACACGTTTTCTAAAGTCTTCGTTTGTTATATCTGTTTTGATTTTTGTAGCCTTAACCTCTTTTGTTATAATTTTTGAATAAGGGATTAAACCTGTTCTAATATCAATTAAAATAGCTTCACAAGTTGCGAAAGCTTTAATTTCATCTTTATCAAATGCTTTATAGTCATAATATATGTCGCTTGTAAAACTATATACAAATAAATAGTCTGCTTGAAGTCGTACAGAAACTTCTCTTAATTCTGTAATTGAAGTTTCTTTATTGATTAACATTGATGGAATTAACATTACTTTTTCAACATTACCCGATTTAGATAATGATGAAGTTATTGTGTCAATATAACCTTGTTGTATTTTTAAGTTATCTTCATCAATCCAGTAATCATAGTCATAACTCTTATTATTCTTTTTTGTGAAGTTAGTAAAATCAAGAATGGCAATTTTTGCAGAATCTTGGACTAAAAGTTTACTTGAAAGTATCCCCCCGAGCAACTACATCTTAAGAAATTAAAGATTTATCAATAAATTGCGGAAGTAAATTTTTAAGTTGAGATATTTTTGTGTCATTAATGTTTTCAATAACGTATGCTAACCATTTTTCCGGGTTGATATCATGTTTTTTGCAGGTACCAAAAAAACTATAAAACATGGCGAGATTTTCTGCTCCTTGATGTGAACCGGCAAATAAATAATTTTTTCGCCCTAAAGCTAATGGTCTAATAGAGTTTTCTATTAAATTATTGTCTATTTCAAGATTACCATCTTGTAAATAATTCATAAGATTATCCCATCTGCACATGCAATATTCAAATGCTTTGCCAATGGGGCTTTGGGGCAAAACTTTTTTATTGTTTTCCATGATATATTTACCCATCTCATTTAAAATTGGCAGAGCTTTTTCGAGTCGTAATGCATATCGTTTTTCTGCAGGCAAATTGTTCTCACGTGCATATCTCTCTATTGCATACAGTTGTTGAATAAATTCTAATACATATGCTGCTTTTTCATAATCATTTTGCAAGGCTTTTTCAAAATAACGACGTGCGTGTGCCATACATGAAAGATGCACGACAGTATCCTTTTTGCCATATTCATTATATACAGCATACCCGTCTGTTTGTAAAAAGCCTTTGAAGTTTTCTAAATTTTCTTTTGGTGCAGAGGCGCTTCTGCCTTTTTTATATTCAAAAAATAAAGCTCCTCGCATAGGTGTAAAATATACCCACATATAGCCTTGATGTGTCGTTCCTTTTTTGTCTTTGTCTAACACTTTTATGGGTGATTCGTCAACTTGCAGGTAAAATTCATTCAAAATATAAGTTTTATGCACTGCATACAGCGGACGAATTAATTTTGAAGTTAAAGCACCCCAGGAATCAAACGTGTTAGCGTGAATATAAATATCATTTTGAGCAAATCTCTTTAATTGTCGATGAAGTGGCATGTGATAAATTATCTTTTCTACAAAAATATTTGCCAAAAGTTTTGGTCCTGCAATACATTTTGGTATCGGACGGTTTAATTCTGCTATTACTTGATGCTGATTTGCCTGCTCATCTTCTTTACTTATATATTTTGGACGAATATATCGTTTTATATACAATTTCGCAGGAGTGTATTCTAACTCTTCAGTTATTTCATCGCCAATATATGTCATTCCACTTACATCTTCCGTTGGCTCCAAAATAATTTCCTTAACCGGTAAATGTGGTGGTAATTTTGTACGACCCGGATGTTTTTTCTTCGGTTTTGAACGTTCATACGATATTTTCTGTTTGTCCGTTTCAATAGCCTCTTCAAGCTTTGTTTCTTCTATGTCAAAATTTAAGCTTAATTGATTTGGGTCATGTTTAGATTCGAAACGTTCTCGTTTTGAACCATAGCGCATTCGTTCTAACTGCTTTATTTGAAATTGCAAATTCTCTACTTTGAATTCAAGAGACATTTTTTGCGATTCGAGATGTTCGGTTTTTAATTCAAACTGTTTTGTTTTTGATTCAAACTGTTCGGTTTTTGATACAAGAATATCATTTTTCTTTTGTAATTTTTCATACAAAATTAAGAGTTCTTCTTTTGATATTTCTTGTTGTAATTTCATGCAATAAATATACGCAAAAACCTTGTATTCACAATGGTTTTAGGGCGTTTTTTGCACAAAAAAATCAAGAAATTTTATACCTTTTTTTTCGTGTAAAATCTTTAAAAGATAAACCTTCGAGAAGCATTAAAAGTTCATTGCGTTTGAGTTCTTTACTCAATGAATTGCTTTTTGATAAAGTGTATCTGCCACGTTCCAAACGTTTGTAATATAAAGCAAATCCGTCGCCATCCCAATAAAGCATTTTAATATGAGTACGTTTTTTATTGATGAAAATAAAAATATCACCGGAAACAGGATCTTGACCGAGTGAATTGCGAACAATACCGGCAAGCCCATCAAAACCGTTACGCATATCTATTGTTTGAGTACACAAAAAATAATGCAGATTTGCACTGAGACCGAGCATTTATTTATAAATTCTTATAGTTACACCTTTTTCTAAAGCAATTTCCATGTGCAGATTTCTCTCCGTCGATTGATTATTTTGGATTTCTATAAATGAAGCTTTTTGCTCTTTTGATATAGAAGATGTGGTTTTGCGGGCATATTTGTATTGCCAGTAATAAAAAGTTTTTTCGTGAATATTGTGTTCTTTGGCAAATTGCTTTTTTGTCAATCCCGATTCTTGCCATTGTTCAATTAAGGGAAACATCTCTTGTTCTGTTCGCATAATGTTTTTGCACAAAACTACATTGCATTTTAATCAATGAAAAGATGTGTTTGGTCGGGGGGATAC
>JAQICB010000117.1 GCA_027858745.1 Bacteroidales bacterium | reverse complement strand
TACTGTTGCGTTAATTCCTGTCCTGTGGTTTTGTAAATAACACAGAACAACATTATCCGAAGAAAGGATAAATCACACATGTATTACTGCGGAGTTGATTGACTAATGTTTACGGCATGGCTGCTAATTGTTTTGAGCATGTGAATTAACTCAAGATATGTTTTGGTGTTAGTCATTTCTTGTTTTTCATGTTCGAGTAAACGCATAAAATGTGCTTTTTCAATCTCTAGAGCAGATTTAGCCTGTTTAGATGCTTCATTTTTAATGCGGAATACATCATTAATATTTTGTTCCCCGAAACAGTGAATTGCTGAAGTAAATAATTGTATGCTGTGATTGTGAAAATCAGTTATTTCCTTACGTTCAGCTTCCGTGAATTCATAATTTCTTTCTATCCATTTTTCTGCACGTCGGTGTAAAACCTTAGTAAGTTCGTCGTTTATATGCGATAGTTCGGTTAGCACTTTTTGTATGGCAAATAATTCTTGAACCCGTGATTGAGAATTTTCTGAGAGGTTTATTGACAGTAAGTATGAGCGAATTTCATCTCGAATTGATTTTGCTGTTTCGCGTTGTTCTTCCAGGTTTTTTAAGTATTTCGGGTCATTTTCTAAAAAAGGAGCAATGATTAATTCTAAACTGACCTGAATTTTTCGTGCCAGACGGATTGTTTCTTCTTTTGCCAATTGCATTGCAAGTGCCGGTTGCGAAATCATGTCTTTGTCAATGTACCGTGTGTTTGAAACTATTGGAACGGTGTGAGATGGGAGGAGTTTGTACATTAATTTCTCAAACTGTTTTAAAAACGGAAGTAAAATAATGGCAACGCTCAGATTAAAAATAGTATGTGCATTTGCAATTTGTCTTGGTAATACGTCACCCGTATCTGCTGTTGCATCAATTCCGGAATTTAGAAAATCGGTAATGAGCGGGATTATTCCAATAAAAAGGAGTACGAGAAATACTTTTGATACCAACTGAGCATACGCCACACGTTTTGCCTCGGTATTTGCTTTAATAGATGCTAAAATAGCAGTAACAGGTGTTCCTAAATTTGCTCCTAATAGTAATGCAATACTTGATTCGAGAGACAGCAGTCCTTGACTTGCAAGAATAATCATGATGCCGATAAATGCACTGCTGCTTTGAATTAATGCTGTAAATAATGCTCCTACAAGAATTCCCAAAATGGGATTTTCTAAGGAATATAATAATTCTAAAAATGGCGTATAAGAACGGAGTGGCGACATGGAATCGGACATGATTTCCATACCGAAAAATAATATACCAAAGCCAAAAATTGTTTCACCCCAATTTCGAAAAATTTGTTTGTTGGCAAACATGTATAAGGCTCCGCCAATTGCGATTATTCCTAGAGAATAATCAGTTAGTTTAAATGCGATAATTTGTGCCGTAATGGTTGTACCGATAGATGCTCCAAGAATAATACTCAATGATTGTTTAAATCGCATGAGTCCTGAGTTAACAAAGCTTACGAGCATAACCGATGTTGCACTACTGCTTTGTATAATCATCGTAACAACAGCTCCAACGCTTAGTCCGATAATGTTGCTGTTCGTGAGAGTACTCAATATTGAACGCATTTTGTTTCCTGCTGCTTTTTGCAAACCGGTACTCATGAGTTCCAATCCAAATAAGAAAATGAGTAATCCGCCGAAAAGTCCCAGAATAAGAAAGAATATCCAATTGCTTCTTTGTGCATGAAGAGTGAAAATGCATATATCTTTTGAATTATCAGAAAGAACATATGAAGCTATTTCGTATACGCCCTCTTTGTCTCCCAATTGAAATAATGTAGCTGCACGACCGTTTTTGTCGGTGTAAACAAGAGTGTCAAACATAAAACTCCCTTGAGCACGATTCGGACTGTTTATCAGCTCAAAAGCAACCGGAATACCTTCTGCCGCATTACCGAAGGAATCGGTGACTGTACAGACAATTGAATCGGAAATAGGAGTTTCAATTATGCCAAATTGATGGTTACCGGAAACATCTCTCTTGTCTGATTGAGCGTGGCTTATTGAATATTGAGCATATGAAAAAAGAGAGAATACAATACATAAACTAGCACATAAATATCTTTTCAACTTTTTCATCTCACGCCTTAATTACTAGTGATTTTATGTTCGTTTTTGTATGTATTTTCGTAAGCGAACTTTATTTCCTTTTTCAAGGTATTCTAATTCATCAAACTGAAACCGGGTTATAAAAATACCTCTTCCGTGCAACATTTCAGTTCCTTCAGTTGTAATAGGGTTTGGAATAGAATTCGGGTCGAATCCCTCACCTTCATCTTCTATGAGCCATTCACAAAAGTTATCGGAAAATGTGTATTTAATCGTCACTTCTTTGTTTTTATTTGTTGTAAGCTTTGAACGATTCGAAATGAGCTTTTCATAGCTATTATTTTGAATAGCTTTACTTTTTTCTCGATATGAAATGTTTAAATTACCATGTTCAATGGCATTAATTATTATCTCATCCAATCCCAAACGAATCCCCATTGTTTCGTCTTCTTTGAATAATAAATCAATTTCGTCAATAAGATAATTTACGATAAAGGGTACTTGAAAAATATCGTTATTAAATTTCATTGAAAACGCGTGATGAGCAATGAAATTTTGAATTTGCTTGTGTTGGTTGCGGGCATATAAAATTGATTTATATTTTCGCAATAAACTAATTATATTCTCTTTAAGTATAGGTTTTTTTAAATAATTATTTGCTCCGTAACGCATTGATTCAATTACATATTCTTCCGAATTAAATGCGGTGAGCATTATAACAATTGCTTGAGAGTCAATTCGTTTTATTGCAGAAAGCATTTCTACACCCGACATACGAGGCATGTTTATGTCAGTTAACACGATATGAGGGCGGTATTTTTTAAAAATATCTAAGCCTTCTTGACCGTCAGAAGCGGTTTTGTAATCGAGACCTTCTTTGTTGAGAATTATTTCAAGATAATTCATTGAGGCCGGATCATCTTCAACAATAAGAACTTTAATAGTGTCTGTCATCTGGTGAAAATAATATTATATACTAATACGAAAATCAAAAATACGGAAACTTCTGAGTATTCCCAAATATTTTTTTATAAGCCTCATTTCCAATTTTAAGAATTTAGTTGTGTTCGAATATAAGTAAGTGATAAATTTTCTTATGATATTTTATTGCCTAATAGATAAAAAAACTATTTTTGTAATCTGAAAAATTAAATAACTGAAAAAATGGCAAAAAATAAAAAAAACGAAAATCCGGAAAATTTAGAGATGATTGAATCCTCATTAACAAGAGCAGAGCAATATATTGAGGATAATCAGAAAAAATTGACATATATTGTAGGTGTAATTGTTCTTGTAATTGCAGCTTTTTTTATTTACAAAAACAGAGTTATGGAACCTCGAAATGCCGAAGCTGTTGATGTAATGTGGGAAGCACAACGATATTTTGAAATAGATTCTTTTCATATTGCATTATACGGAAATGCAAATGTATATGGCTTTGAATATATTATTGATGAATATGGTTCAACCGAAACAGGTAATTTAGCTCAGTACTATGCCGGAGTGTGTTATTTGCGAATGAAAGAGTTTGATGATGCGATTGATGTGCTTAAAGATTTTTCTCCGAACGAAGATTTAACCGCACAATTGAAAGCAAATTTGCTTGGCGATTCATATAGCAATAAAGGTGAATATGATAAAGCAGCAAAATACTATATTGAGGCTGCTGAAATTTCAGAAAGTGTCGAGTTTTCTCCCTTGTTTTTAATGAAAGCAGGACAATGCTACGAGAAATTGGGCAAGCAAGATAAAGCTTTCGATGTATATTCTCGCATTACAAAAGAATATGCAGATTATGAACAAATCGATAAAGTTGAAAAATATATAATTCGAGTACAATCATAATGGCAACTTCACTCAAAAATTTATCGGATTACGATAGTCAATCTGTTCCCGATGCGTCTGAATTATCTGTTGGAATAGTTGTTGCAGAATGGAATAAGGAAATAAACGATGCCTTATTGGAAGGTGCGGTTACCACACTTCAAAAACATGGAGTGAGTCCGTCGGATATTTTTATTGAGTATGTTCCCGGTGCATTTGAAATTCCATTTGGATGTCGCACTCTTGCAGAAAATTATGAAGTTGATGTTGTAATTGCATTCGGAACTGTTATTCAAGGCGAAACACCTCATTTTACTTATATTTGTCAAGGTGTTACCTATGGGCTTACCGAATTAAATCTTTCGTACGAAATACCCTTTGTATTTGGTGTGCTTACAACCGATACGCTTGAGCAAGCTCAAGATCGTGCCGGCGGAAAACATGGCAACAAAGGGGTTGAAGCAGCAGTTACTGCTATTAAAATGGCATTATTGGCATAGGTTTGTGTCTTGAGATAATATGGTTTTTTTTGATTGACCGATAAGCAATCACCGTATAAACAACAATCAATTATCCTTCAACCTAAGCCCGATAACCAACAACCATTAATAATTTTATTACAACCACTTCGGCGCCACCAATAACGGGTTAGAAGCAACAAAGCACGTCATCCTGAATGTGGCGACATCGGAATGTGAGAACCGGAACAAAGTGGAGCTCAACGAAGTTAATCTCGTGCACCTGCACTGCCACTATTTTGATGTTGTGCTTGTGCAAAGTCTGTCATTCATCATTAGCTCCTTTTTTCTAACAAAACCACATTTTCCACATGATGTGTATGTGGAAACATATCAACAGCTTGTGATTTTTGTACAGAGTACATGTTTTGTAATAGGGCAATGTCTCGTGCTTGTGTTGCCGGATTGCAACTGACGTATACAATTCGTTCTGGTGCACATCGAATGATGGTATCTATAACATCTTTATGCATTCCTGCTCGTGGCGGGTCGGTTATTATAACATCCGGATTTCCGTGTGTTTCAATAAATGTGTCGTTCAGCACATCTTTCATGTCGCCGGCAAAAAAGAGCGTGTTTGCGATATTGTTGTGTTTGGCGTTTTCTTGAGCATCCTCGATAGCTTCGGGCACATATTCTATACCAATAACTTGTTTTGCCGTGCGGGCAACAAAGTTTGCAATGGTGCCGGTTCCGGTATAGAGGTCATATACTAATTCATTTCCGGTAAGTTGAGCAAAATTGCGTGTAATTTTATATAATTCATATGCTTGGAGAGAATTTGTTTGATAAAATGATTTCGGACCGATTTTGAATTGTAATCCTTCCATTTCTTCCAAAATATAATCTCTTCCGGCATACACAATAATTTCTTGATCTTGAATGGTATCATTCTTTTTCTGATTGATAATATAAAGTAGAGATGTTATTTCAGGGAATTTTTCGGCAATGGCATTAAGCAAAATAGTATGTTGTTCCGGATTGTTTTCAAAAAAAACAACAATCACCATAATTTCGCCTTTTGTTGTGGTGCGGACAATTACATTTCGGAGCAAACCGTGTTGGTTGCGAATGTCGAAAAAAGACAAGTTGTGTCTTTCTGCTGTTTCGTAAATAAAGTTGCGAATAGCATTACTTGGTTCAGCTTGTAAATAGCATTCTTCTATATGTACAATTTTATCGAACAGTCGGGGCACGTGAAATCCCAGTGCGTTTTTATTGGTGATAATGTCTTGTTTTTCAATTTCTTCTACGGTCTTCCATCGTTTGTTAGAAAAGGTAAATTCAAGTTTGTTACGATAGAGAGTTGTGTGAGCCGAACCAATAATTGGCAAGGTTTCTTCAATTGCAAGATGACCGATGCGTATGAGTTGGTCTTGGACCTGTTTTTCCTTGTACCGTAATTGTTCTTCGTAGGGTAGCATTTGCCATTTGCATCCGCCACATACACCAAAATGGTTACAAAATGGTGTGGTGCGTACCGGACTTAGAGAATGAATGTGGGTTATGCGACCTTCAAAATAGCGTTTTCGCTTTTTTGTAATTTGTATATCAACTACATCTCCGGGAACAACACCCTCGACAAAAATAATTATTTCTTCATGTTTCGCAATTGCTTTTCCTTCTGCAGCAACGTCTACAACCTCTATATGTTCAAATTTTGGTAAATTTTTTCTTCTGCTCACAATATTTCATTTTTAATTATAGTGCAAAAGTCTTATTTTTGTTTAAATTAATAGTCATAATCATGGATATATTTACACATGTAATTTTAGGTTCTTCCATTGGAGGAATGATTGCCGCGAAAAAAATTGGAAATAAAGCTTTTTTATGGGGAGCCATTGTAAGTGTTATTCCTGATTTAGATGTTATTATTATGCCTTTGTTCGAAACCACAAAAGCAATGTTGGTTCATCGTGGTTTCAGTCATTCAATTTTTTTCTTTCTTCTCATAGCGCCGTTTTTGGGTATGTTGATTAAGCGAATAGATAAAAATGTGGTGTATTCGCTCGCACAATGGACGAGTTTTTCGTTTTTTATTTTACTTTCACAAAGTCTTCTCGATGTATTTACCATTTACGGAACAGGTTTTTTTGAGCCATTTTACGATAAGCGTTTTGCTCTCTCATCGATTGCGGTGCTTGATTTGTTTTTTACAATCCCGGTGCTTGTAGCCCTTATTTCGGCTATTCGTGTTAAGGAATGGAAATTGAAAAAAGCATATGCATGGATTGGTGTTTTTATCAGTGCGTTGTATCTGACTTTCACGTTTCTTAATAAATTGTATGTTCAGTCAGAATTTGAAGATTATTTGCTTGCAGAAGATATTCGATACGAAAAAACAGAAATTTTTCCTCAAGTAGGTTCAAATTTTATGTGGAATTGTGTGGCTCAAGATAGAGACGGTTTTTGGTTACGAAATATGTCAAATTTTTCGAAATATAATGGCGAAGCACAGCTGTATTTACGCAACGATTATTATATGTTTAATTATTTGAATGATAAACGAATAGAAAATTTACAACGCTTTAGTCGGGGATATTACTCCGCAATTCAACAGTACGACGGCTCTGTGTATTTTCGAGATTTACGATATGGTAAAATTGGAAATGATCAAGACAATCAATTTGTGTTTACATTTAAACTTATTGGTGATAATGATTCCTTATACCGAGTAGAATGTGTTAATATTAATTTTAGGGAGCTGTATGAGGAAAAAAAATAAATTACTTGTACTTAGTTTTTGTATATACTGTATAGGTTTTTCGCAACCTTTATCAAATACGGTGTTTGTGCCAAATATAACTTCTGTTCAAGTCTATCAGTCTGGTGATGAATTGTCTGCACCTATAATTAAATTGTTGGGTAATTCTCGTTTGGCGGTTGAGTTTGATTATGTTGGTGAGGATATTTCAGATTTTTTCTATACCATTATCTCTTGCGATAAATATTGGAATCAGTCACCCTTGTTACAAATGGAGTATTTGAATACTATTGGAGTCCATTATTTTGAGGATATGCAGTATTCCGTAAATACTCATGTGAATTACGTGCACTATAAAACAACTTTTCCCAACGAAAATTTGAAGATTCTCAAATCAGGCAATTATATTCTTAAAGTATTTCGTGAAGATGCAATGCAAACCCTTGCTTTTCAGGCTCGTTTTGTTGTTGTCGAACAATTAGTGCGACTCGAAACCTCTTTATCTCGTGCCTCCGCGGTACAGTATATGGATACGCATCATGAATTGGACATGACGGTACATACGCTCGGTTTTGAAATTACCAATCCTCAGGAAGAATTATATGTAACATATCTGCAAAATGGGAGATGGGACAATGCAATTCGAGGTATTAAACCAAGTTATTTAAGCGATGGGAACATTGAGTATGATTATGAACATGAAAATCTGTTTGAAGCTGGGAGAGAGTTTCATCATTTTTCGTGTAAAAATTTGAATGTTGCTCACGAGAATGTTCAGACAATCAGGTATGAAGATTCTTTGTTTGTCGTATATATGAAACCCAATGAAATAGGGCTATACAAAACCTATGCTTCTGATAATGATTTAAACGGATATTTTTTGCCGGCTCATAGTGACGGACGTAATCCCGATACTGATGCCGATTATGTGAAGGTACATGTTACCTTACCATATGTAAATACTTTTGCTGCAGATACCATATCAATGTATGTCTGTGGTCATTTTAATATGTGGCAACTGACCGAGGAAAACAAAATGACCTATAATGCTGCACACAAACAATTTGAATGCACATTGTTTCTTAAACAAGGGTATTACGATTATATTATTGGTTATACCAGCTCCAACACCCACGGATTGCAAACATATGACATAGAAGGTTCATTTTATCAAACAAAAAATGAATATGATGTGTTGCTGTATTATTATGATTTTTCCTCTCAACACGACCGCATTATCGGATTTTTTCATATTGAAGAGTAATGGTTCTCATGGTGGTTGGGCGATGAGGAAAATGCTGAATTATGAATGCTTAATAATCTGTGCGAATTCGCTACAAGCAGAACAGGTCTGTGTAATCTTGTGGTAAAAATTGATATCAGATATTAGTTTTTAAGCCGTATACTAAATTACCGACAGTACAGGTGCATGAGATTAACTTCGTTGAGCTCCACTTTGTTCCGGTTCTCACATTCCGCTTCGCTTCATTCAGAATAATGTGCTTTATTGTTGACAGCCAGGTTATTGGAGGCGAAACACAGTGGGGTAATATCTGAATTTGCTAATGAATCCGTCAGGGGACGGACACCCTGATAAATTTTTTAGATATGTATTTTTATGCAAAGCATACTTTTCCCGCTTATAAACAGCCATCTTCAGCTCAAAAATAATTTAAAATAAGCCGTTATTATTTCATTATTTTCGATTGAACCTCACTATTTATAAGCGTTCTGAACCTAAAAAATTATATCGAACTCAGGTTAGAACTCAGGTTTACATTATTCAAACGAAAGAGAAAACACCACAACTTCCGGATGATTTCCGATTCGTACGGTTGGTCCCCATGTTCCATAACCGGAGGAAACGTAAAAATGGCTGTTTCCTTTTTTGAGATAGCCCCAGCTCAATTCAAACAGAGCTTCGGTAATGTAATTTAATGGCCACATCTGTCCGTTATGCGTATGTCCCGAAAGGTGCAGGTCAATGCCGGCTTCTGCAGCTTTGTCTAAATGATAGGGTTGATGGTCCATTACAATAATTGGTTTGCTCCGATCGAGGTCTTGTAATAAAGAGTCAAGTGATTTTCGTGTGCCGCCGTGTAAATCTTTTCGTCCCACTATTTGTATGCCGTTTGCTAAGGTGCTATGTTCATCGTACAATATAGGAATGTTAATGTTTTTGAAATACTCCAGAGCCTTGTCAATACCGCCAATATGTTCATGATTGCCCGAGATTCCGAATATGCCGTAGGGCGTGTCGATTTGTTGCAAATGATTACCCAAACGTTTTCGCAGCACCGGTTTTATGTCGCCATCAACAATATCGCCGCACAAAAGAACCACATCAGGTTGTTGTTCGTCTACAATGCGTAAAAATTTCTCTTCCCAACTTCGTCCGATAATGGGACCGAGATGAATGTCCGATGCCATGAGAATGCGAAAGTTTTGTACCCCTTCAAGCTCTTTGTGAATGGTGAGAGGAATTTCTTTTATCCGAATATTTTTCGCATTAATATGTCCTAAGAGTACTGTGATGCCAACCACCGCAATGATTAAAACACCAAACAGCGTTTTGTGCGACTGCGAAATATCGGGAAGGAAAGGCACTATGTAATCTATAATCCGCACAATATCGACACATATTGCGGCAATAATAAAATAGAGCAGAAACGCCATCCAGCTTGTGCCGATGCGCAAAACCCATTCACTGAATACTGAGGAATAATTACGTTCCAATATCATTCCTAGGACGAATAGCGAACTTAATAGAATAAAACTAAAGGTAAACCACTTTTTGGTTGAACCCGTCATCGAAAATATCTGAACACTTCGATTAAATAAGTAATAATGAGCAAGAGAATATACGGTGAAAACAATTAAAAAGAACATGATAATTTGTATTTGTTTCATATGTTAAAAAATTTAAACGCCGTGAATATATAATTTTTTTACGAAAATGTATACAAAAGACCATATTCTTCCTGCATAAGTGTATGCAAAATATTTTTCGAAAAAAAAGGATAGCAAAAACAATATGTTTGAGGTTTTTTATCGATAATATTCCGATATATTAATATATTTGTGTTTGTATGAAACATAAAATAATCATTTCAACAGTCGTATGTATTCTTGTATTTTTTGGAATTCAGTCACGTACAAATACCGTACAGATTGCTACCTTACAATATAGTGGAGGAGGCGATTGGTATTCCAATCCGACGGCATTACCCAATCTGATAGATTTTGCAAATAGAAACATTCCGGCAACCATTAGCAATGAAGTGACGAATGTATTTGTGGGGAGCTCCGATATTTTTCAGTATCCGTATGTGTACATGACCGGACATGGAAATGTGCATTTTTCTGCAGATGATGTAGAGAATTTACGAACATACCTTCAAAGCGGTGGTTTTTTGCATATTGACGATAATTACGGGCTCAATGAATTTGCCCGAAGAGAAATGAAAAAAGTATTTCCCGAACAAGAATTTGTTGAACTCCCCCGGAATCATCCTATATACAATCAGCATTTTTCTTTTCCCAAGGGGCTTCCCAAAATTCATGAGCATGACGGCAAGCCCGCACAAGGATTCGGACTGTTTCATGAAGGACGTTTGGTATGCTTTTATACCTACGAATGCGATTTGGGCAATGGCTGGGAAAATAAAGAAATTCATTCTCTCAGTGTCGCAAAACGGCACGAAGCTCTGCAAATGGGAGCAAATATTTTGCAGTATGTTTTTACGCATTAGAAATGCTTGTGAGCAGGAATTATATTTTGTTGATAGGCATAATATATGAACTTTTTTCTCTATTTTTGATTATGAAACATTCACAAAAAATAACTATTTTACTGATGTCCGTAAAAATAACAGCTGTGTAGATAGTGGATGTATTAACAAGTACTTGTGGATATATAGTAGTTGGCTTTATTGAAAAAAACGATGGTTAATCAATCGCATGGAAAAATCTAAAATTCCTTTTGGAGTAAAAAGAGCTGATAATGGGTCTATTGGAGAAGCACGAACAAAATCGTTTTTAATTGATCGCTTTTGGATATTAGAACGTTCTGTTGATATTGAAGGAGCAGACTTTATAATACAACGAAAATTAACTGAAAAAAGCATATTAGACACGACTCCTCCTAGATTTGGAATTATTCAAGCAAAATTTTCCCAAGACAATCGGACTCAACATGAAATCAAAAAAAAGTATGTTGTTGACAAAGATCAAAATCCTCATTATGAATTTTTTCTGATAGTAAATGTTGGATTTGAAGAATCACAACAAATGTTTTTACTCTCATCAAATGACATCATAAATAATTTTGAACAAACAAGTGATGGGGATTATAAAATACCAACAAGTAAAATCATTGATAAATTTCAAATTAAAAACAAGAAGGATGCATTAGACTATATTGAAAATGGAATTCAATGCGCTGAGTTTTATAAAAACCGAACATTAATATTTAATAATTTGAACTTTATTAACCCGGACTTTGATGCTATTCACCCAGATTATAAAATGGATATAGAGTATTGTGATGGCAATGTCCCAGAAATTTTTAAAGAATATAAGGAAAAAGCTTATTCTTTTGTATGTGAACTTGAGAATATGCATGAAATTTTATTGAAGTTTATCCAAGAAGCAAATCCTTTAGAATCTTGTTATTTAGCTGAAGAATTTGATCATTATTTTGGTCAGGGTGTTAGTGTTCCTCAAATATTTGACAAAAGCTTCTATTTGAAAGCTAAGCGATATATTGAACAAATTAATTATTTGAGAAACGATGGTATACTTGGTAATTTTCTTTCAGTCAAAAATATTATCAGAAATAAAGTCAATGAATTCTTGCTTTTAAATAATAATGTAATCGATTCGAAATCAAAGCTTATTGTGTTGATTACATATAACACAACAGATTTTAATTCACTAAGAATCAGTAATAAATTAACTTCTGAAGTGAGTTTGGAAAACGAAAAATATCAGAGCTACATTCTACTCTCTGAGGGGCAAATTGAAAGTAAAATTAATATAGGGATTTCTTGTGCAAATGGTTCATTACCAATACAAATTAATGAATGCTGTCTCATTGATATGGTTGAGAAAATTTATGAATTAAAATATTTTGAAATTGAAAACAAAGCCTAACATTAGTAACTGATGCACAACCCCATTTTTCTCAAAAATCTAATAAAAAATGAAGCATTTTAAGAGCGTATTTATTTTTGAAAATTCTAATTCAAACTAAAATTCAAGAAGCTTATTTTTAAGATATATGCTTCATATTTGTTCGAATTTGAAAAACGTACAGAATTCTCACTTTTTGTCCCTGTAGTTACCAGTTTTCGTTCAAATTTTAGGTATTTCTTTAAATTATAGGCAGTAGCATTTATTAACATTATTTTGTTAGCATTATTAATTCCTCTGGTATATACTTTCGCATACCCATAAACTGCGTGAGCGTTCCAAATACTGGCTCTATGGTACTGTGTGTAGATAGCAAATTTAAATCATCAATTTTTCGGCTTAATAGACAAAAAGTAGGCTAATAATCTCCATAACACTTATTATCATTAGCTTTGGAGCAAATAAAAGCTTATGAATAAAAAAAGTGTATAAATTGTAACGGAATAAAT
>JAQICB010000064.1 GCA_027858745.1 Bacteroidales bacterium | reverse complement strand
TCATGTTTGAGGGTTTCAATGGCATATACCGAGCATGAAGGTGTGAAAACACAACTACTCATATCCTGAGACGAAAGGATGCTTTTGTATCCTACAAAAAGCAATGCAGCAGTTCCTTCCAGCTCATTGGTGCTGTTTTTAATGTATTCTTTATAGTCGGTTTTTGTATTGGGTTTAAAGAGTTTTGTTAATTGTTCTGATTTTTGAGGTGGCTTTTGTCCATACAAAAATGTTGTTGCTGTGATTAAAGACAGGGCAAGTTGGAGTGTAAATAAGGTTTTAAATATCATAATTGTATGTTTGGTTATTGCCTTCTTCGTTTAACTTTACATTTTTCAGGGAAATTATTTGATACATAGTGCCACTATCAGTGTATGTAGCAATAAGTATTTCATGCGGTACTTCAATGTTGTCAATCCATTGGTATTTTTTCAAAATTTGACGGTTCATTACCTGTTTATTGGCATCAAACAAGGTTATAGAGTAAAGCTGTTTCTCTTTTGTTGCCACCAGTACCTTCGATATGTGTTCTTTTATCATGTCGGGCGGAATCCATGTTGTAATAACAAGGTCATTCTCTTTATCGATTGATGTTGCTTTAAAACCTGCATTTTCAAACCCAAAATTGCTGAGATTGCCCGACATGATAAAATGAAATACCGATTGGTCGGGGATTAGCATGTTTCTGGAAGTCTTAACAAGTGAATCATCCCGGAAATGATACATTAATGTATCAAGCAATACAATTTTTTCTTGTTCGGGAAATGTAAAGTCAAATATTATTTTCTGGTAATTTTTATCGTAATGAATTTTCCCGTTACTAATTTGAAATGTACTGTCGGGCATTCGTGTTTTTGTAAGAATATCTGCATGTATGCGGTAGGCATATTGTCCAAAACTTAATAGCGAAAAAAATGTCAGAAAAAAGGAGATGAAAAGCGTTTTGAACATGAACAGAAATTTATATGCGGAAGAAATATTAATGATAATCAACAGTCATGCTCTACACTTAAAACATGACTATTGAAATATCATCAAAAATTTTTAATGTACACTACTTGCAGCTGCAATATATAATCCATAATAAAGAGCATAAGACAAAGCAGAGCACCCAACAGGGATAGCGCATCCCCATGCAGATTTCTTTATTAGTTCTTTATTGTTATCGGTAGTTACAGCTACAACCACAATACCAATAGGTCCAGTTAAACAACCCCACCAAAAGGCGCTTAAAATTGGTGGTTCAAGTGATTCATCCTGTACAGATGCGGCAATTGCAGCTGTATTGGCAATATTTGGTACAGAAAAATTGACTGATTTAAGATCTGAGTAGCTGGCATTATTCGACTCAATAAAATCTGTTACTTCTGATATTTCAGTAAATGCTGAATATATCTCAGATTCATCAAAACTGTTGTTGTTTGCATTGCAAAATATGTTTGCTGCAAATAATAAAAGAGCGGTTAAAAAAGCTTTAAGAACATTCATAATGTTTAGTTTAAATATATAATGAAACAAATAATAATTTTCACATCAATTTATCTTATTAAAAAACCACCACCAAATAGTAAAGAGTTAACCAAACATCCCCAGGCCGATTTCTTTAATTGAGTGTTGTCAAAATCGGTAGTAATACCAACAATAAGTATACCTACCAAGTTAAAAATACATCCCCAAAGGAAAGCGCTGACAAACGGTGGTGTGTCTGCAGTGGATGCATTCATGGCAATAGCAGCATTTGAGCTAATGTTTGAAACCAATTCGCTATTTGTTGCTTCAAGATCGCTATACGATACTTTTTCGTTTTGTTCAATGGTTGCAACTAATTCATCAACTTCGTTAAATGCAGCATAAATCTCACCTTCGTTAAAGTCTGAAACTGCTTCAACCTCAGTGTCGCTTGAGGCATTACTTGTAATAGTATAGGCCATTGACTGGGCGCTAAACAGAACAAGAGCCAGAAAGACACTTAGAACGGATTGTGAAATTTTTTTCATTTGAATAAATTTTAATGTTATGATATATAGTTTATAGTTTCACAATTACTTGGGTTTCATTATCCAAAAATATGTTATTGTGAGCTTATTTCAAATAGGAAAGAAGTTTTTTTTTATGTTTTGTACTATGTTTTTTACAGACAGATGATTTTTTATAACTTTGCAGCTTTAGATATTGCCCACTAAAATATTCAAATACCTCATAAAATACAACAGTTATTCATTTTCCCTTTGCACTTTCTTTTCTTTTTTGGATTGCTTAACTTAAACACATAAATTTGAATAAAAAAATTCATATGAAAAGCGATTATATATATTTTACACTAAAACTATATTCAAATGAAAAGAATTCTGATTGTTATAATGATTAGTAGCATGGCTTTTTCGTTAAAAGCACAAGAGGTAGCGCCTATGTTTGTTAAAGGCGATAAGATTATTAATGTTGGAATAGGTCTGGGTTATTACACCAGTGTTTCAGCATCGTTAGATTATGGTATTGTTGACGAAGTTGCAGAATTAGGGACAATTGGAGTGGGGCCTTATGCTGCGTTTTGTTTTCGTCATTCCGATTCTGCTGTTATGGCTGGTGTGAGAGGAACTTTTCATTATCCTTTTATCGAAGATTTTGATACTTATGTAGGATTAGGGCTTGGATTGTCATACAATATGTACAGTATTTCGTATTTGGGATCTTCATATATTCATCCTGAAGGTGGTTTCTTTATTGGTGCCCGTTACAAAATGAGCGAAACGCTTACTGTTTTTGGTGAATTGGGATATGGGATTAGTTATTTAAATGTAGGACTGGCGTTGAAATTTTAGAAAATCAACGAATGAGATTACTTGTTTACATGACTATAGTAATGCCTTATTTTTCTCAAAAGGCGATGAATGATATTTTTGTATAACTTAACGAATAAAAGGGGTGTCAGGTCGATGCCCCATTTTTGTATTTTGTTATGTTTGAGTAGCCAAATTAAAAAGTATTATGTGGCAAATTTTATGTGTAATTTTTCTTCTTTACGGGGGTTTTGCATACGGTAACAATTCACCCGTTTTGAATGATTCAGCCTCAGTTGTTTTAAGTGATAGCGGGCTGATGTCGGGAGAGCGTTTGTCTATAAGCGAAATAAGAAATATCATTGACAATTTCGATACCTACGACAATGTGCGTTCAAATGGTATTGAAGAAGAATTTTTACAACATATTATTAAAGAGGCTAAACGGCTTGATTTTGATTGGGGGGAGGCCAATGCTAAAAACATATTGGGTGTTTTGATGCGCGATCGTGCTGAGTATGTCGTAGCAGCTAAACTACACGAATCTGCATTAAGCCTTGCAGGTTCAGATACAATA
Organism: Bacteroidales bacterium; assembly: GCA_027858745.1. GTDB lineage: Bacteria > Bacteroidota > Bacteroidia > Bacteroidales > UBA1715 > JAQICB01. The sequence continues at coordinate 63 of JAQICB010000064.1, read as the reverse complement.
ATTCAAATTTATGCGTTAAATAACCTGGGTGTTGCATATCGCCGGCTTGACAAGCCACGGATC
>JAQICB010000055.1 GCA_027858745.1 Bacteroidales bacterium | reverse complement strand
CGATGAATCCTGCAGATGGAGTTCGCTATTTCCAACCCAAAGGATTTAATATTCATACGATGGAAATATGGGTGTATGACTTGTGGGGAAATTTAGTATGGTATTCCAACGAGGTTGATAATGAAGGTAATTTTGTCGGAAAGTGGGATGGACGGTACAATGGAAAAGTATTGAAATCAGATACTTATATTTGGAAAATTGAAGCAATATTTAAAGATGGTCAACCTTGGAAAGGTATTCCTGATGGTAAGGGTGGATATGATAAGTTTGGACCGGTAATGTTGTTACGATAAGGTTTAGTATACACATCTTATATTGTATGCATCCGTAAGTTAGTATTTTAAAAAGCCCTCAGAATCTCATATTTTTGTTTTGTTAAAAAAATTACAAAAATATGGGATTCTTCAGGTTAAACAAAAAATCAGTAATTAGACAAATTTTAGATTTAGTACCAACTTGGATTTAGAAAGTTCTACCAATACTTATAAAACCGATAAAGACGTTTGTAAATATAAGACATACGTTCAGTTTGTCGCTTTAACTTTCTGACAACTTAATAAATATCAGATCTTGAACGAAATATCTGCAGGTATTAGAGTATGTGACAACCTGAGTTCGACGTAATTTTTCGAGTTCAGATTAGCTCCGCTGAGCTCGTCCTTTGTCCTCGGTTGATATAAAAAGCTGTTTATAAAGGCAAATTTTTGAATAATAGCGAGCTATTGTGAAATAATTTAACGCAGAAAAACTGTTTTTTATGCAAAGCATAGTTTTCCCGCTTATAAACAGCCATCTTAGCTTAAAAATAATTTAAAATAAGCCATTATTATTTCATTATTTTTGATGGAACCTCACTATTTATAAGTGTTCTTAAGCTGAAAAATTATACCGAACTCAGGTTAATAGATAGTTCTGTTACATCATTGTGCCTATTCGTGTTTGACTAGACAGAGTTTCGGACAGCTAAAGGAGGAATTAAAGGTTCCGTCCAAATTAGTGTGTCTCGAATAAAGATTTTCAATACTAAAAATTAACAATAGATTAAAATAGAAACTAATCTTCTTCTTGAAAACCTCTTGATTTATCCTGATAATACTCGATATTTTTAATGGAATCCTACTATTTCTAAGCGTTTCGAACCCCAATATATATATTGAACTCAAGTTAATATTCACAAAATAAAAAAATTATATGTTTTTTTAGCAGAAAAATTTTGAAATAAAAAAAAATGTTTACCTTTGCAACCCGTTTTTAAAGAATAGAATATAAATGATATAAGAATAAATAATATGCCTACGATTCAACAATTAGTTAGAAAAGGACGAAAAGAAATTGTGGTAAAACGCAAATCACCGGCTTTAGATGCCTGTCCACAACGTAGAGGTGTGTGTGTGAGAGTTTACACAACTACTCCGAAAAAACCGAACTCAGCAATGCGTAAAGTTGCTCGTGTGAGATTGACCAATGGAAAAGAGATTAATGCCTACATTCCGGGAGAAGGTCATAAATTACAAGAACACTCTATCGTATTAGTTCGTGGTGGTAGAGTGAAAGATTTGCCGGGTGTAAGATATCACCTAGTGCGTGGTGCTCTCGATTCTTCAGGTGTTGAAGGTAGATTGCAGTCTCGTTCAAAATATGGTGCTAAAAAACCAAAAAAATAGTAATTAATAGAATTAAATAATTTACTCAATGAGAAAAAGTAAACCAAAAAAACGAGTTATTTTACCAGATCCTAAGTATACAGATGTGGATGTAACAACGTTTGTTAATAATTTAATGCTTGATGGAAAAAAAAGTATTTCGTATGAAATATTTTATGGTGCATTAGATATTATTGAAAGTAAAAAAGTGAGTGAAGAATTATCTCCTTTAGAAATATGGAAAAAAGGATTAGATAATGTTACACCCTTGGTTGAAGTTCGTAGTAGACGTGTTGGTGGAGCCACATTTCAAATTCCATCAGAAATAAGACCTTCAAGAAGAAAATCAATAGGAACAAGAAATCTTATTAGTTTTGCTCGAAAACGTTCCGGACATTCAATGAAAGAACGATTGGCAGCTGAAGTAATTGCAGCTTTCAATGAAGAAGGTGGTGCTTTCAAAAAGAAAGAGGATACTCATAGAATGGCAGAAGCAAATAAAGCATTTTCTCATTTCAGATTCTAAATTATTTAGTATAATGGCAAAAAAACTCGATTTAAAACATACAAGAAATATTGGTATTGCAGCTCATATTGATGCCGGTAAAACAACAACAACGGAACGGATTTTATATTATTCAGGAGTTAACCATAAACTTGGTGAAGTGCATGATGGTGCTGCAACAATGGACTGGATGGCACAAGAGCAAGAGCGTGGAATTACTATTACGTCTGCTGCAACAACTTGTTTTTGGAAATATAAAAATGATGATTACAAAATTAACATTATTGATACTCCTGGGCACGTTGATTTTACGGTAGAGGTTAACAGGTCATTACGTATTTTAGATGGTCTTGTGTTTTTGTTCTCTGCTGTAGATGGCGTAGAGCCACAATCAGAAACCAACTGGAGATTAGCTGATGGATATAATGTGACTCGTCTAGGATTTGTTAATAAAATGGACCGACAAGGTGCTGACTTCTTAAATGTTGTTAAGCAAGTTCGTGAAATGCTCGGCGGTAATGCTATACCACTACAAATACCAATTGGAGAAGAGGATACTTTTAAAGGTGTAGTTGATTTAGTTTCAAATATCGGAATGGTATGGACCGATGATGATATGGGAATGACGTATGATGAGATTCCTATTCCTGATGATTTAATTGATGTGGTTGCAGAATGGCGTGAGAAATTGTTGGAATCTATTGCGGAATTTGATGATTCCTTAATGGAAAAATATTTTGATGATCCTAATACAATTTCTGAAGAGGAAATTATAGCTGCCTTACGTAAAGCATGTTTGTCAGGTGTAATTATTCCTATGCTGTGTGGTTCTTCTTTTAAAAACAAAGGGGTTCAAACCATGTTGAATTATGTAATTGAATTATTACCAAGTCCCCTTGATAAAGATAATATTAAAGGAATTAATCCAAAAACAGGTGAAGAAGTAACGAGAAAACCTAATTCTGACGAGCCATTTAGTGCATTGGCATTTAAAATTGCAACAGATCCTTTTGTTGGTCGTTTGTGCTATTTTAGAGCGTATTCCGGTCGTCTTGATGCAGGTTCATATGTGTATAATTCTCGAAGTGATTCTAAAGAGCGTATTTCTCGTATTTACCAAATGCATGCGAATAAACAAAATCCATTGGAATTTGTTGAAGGTGGAGATATCGCAGCAGCTGTTGGGTTTAAAGATATTAAAACAGGAGATACTCTGTGTGATGAAAAGAATCCTATTGTATTAGAATCAATGATTTTCCCGGAACCGGTAATTGGTTTAGCTATTGAACCTAAAACGAAAGCTGATGTAGATAAATTAAGCAATGCTTTGATAAAATTAGCAGAGGAAGATCCTACGTTTACTGTTAAAACAGATCATGACTCAGGTCAAACTGTAATTAGTGGTATGGGTGAGTTGCATCTTGATATTATTTTGGATCGACTGAAACGAGAATTCAAAGTTGAGTGCTCGCAAGGTGCTCCTCAAGTTAACTATAAAGAATGTATTACTCAAGAGATAGAGCATAGAGAATTGTTTAAAAAACAATCAGGTGGTCGTGGTAAATTTGCTGACATTTCTGTTAAGATCGGACCGGTTGATGATGAGGAAATGGGATTACAATTTAAAGATTATATCAAAGGTGGTAATATCCCTAAAGAATTTATCCCATCTATTGAAAAAGGTTTTAAATCAGCTATGGATAATGGTGTGCTAGCAGGGTTTCCTGTTGAGTCATTAAAAGTTCAATTACTCGATGGTTCTTATCACGATGTTGACTCTGACCAACTATCATTTGAAATTTGTGCGAAACAAGCATTTAAAGAAGCATGTAAAAAAGCTGCACCGAAGTTGCTTGAGCCAATTATGAAAATTGAGGTTGTCACTCCTGAAGAGTATATGGGTGATGTTGTTGGTGATTTAAATAAGCGAAGAGGTCAAATTCGTGGAATGGACACACGTAATAATGCTAGTGTGGTTAAAGCTTTTGTTCCGTTATCTGAAATGTTTGGATATGTTACCGATTTACGTACTGTTACTTCCGGTCGTGCAACATCTACAATGGAATTTGATCACTATGATCAAGTTTCTCAAAGCATAGCTGATACAATTATATCAAAAAGTAAGTAATAATAATTTATATACATAAAGGCATGAGTCAAAAAATTCGAATCAAATTAAAATCTTACGACCATAATCTGGTAGATAAATCTGCTGAAAAGATTGTGAAAACCGTAAAAACTACGGGTGCCGTAGTTAGTGGTCCGATTCCGCTGCCAACTCATAAGAGAATTTTTACTGTTTTGCGTTCAACACACGTAAACAAAAAAGCTCGAGAACAATTTCAATTAGCATCTCACAAACGTCTACTTGACATTTATAGTAGTACATCAAAAACAGTGGATGCTCTCATGAAATTAGAGTTGCCTAGTGGAGTTGAAGTAGAAATTAAAGTTTAATTAAATTTAAAAACTGTAAAAATGCTCGGTTTAATTGGAAAAAAAGTAGGTATGACCTCTATTTTTAATAGTGGAGGAAAAAATATAGCATGTACCGTTATAGAAATGGGTCCTTGTGTTGTAACGCAAGTTAAAACAAAAGAGACTGATGGGTATGCTTCTGTGCAGTTATCCTTTGACGATAAAAAGGAAAAAAACACATCACGTGCAGAGCAAGGTCACTTTAAAAAAGCTAAAACGACTCCTAAGCGTAAAGTTGTAGAGTTTAGAGATTTTGATAAAGAATTAACTTTAGGCGAAACAGTTGTTGCTTCTGATGTTTTAGTTGAAGGTGATTGGATTGATGTTGTTGGAACATCTAAAGGAAAAGGTTTTCAAGGTGTTGTAAAACGACATGGTTTCGCAGGTGTTGGTCAAAGCACACATGGTCAGCACAACAGATTAAGAGCACCGGGTTCTATTGGAGCGTGTTCTACTCCCTCACGAGTTTTTAAAGGTATGCGTATGGGCGGCCAAATGGGCGGTGAACGTGTAATGACAGAGAATTTGGAAGTGGTGAAAATATTGCCCGAAAAAAACGTAATTGTAGTTAAAGGTTGTGTGCCGGGTGCAAAAGGTGGATACTTAATAATAACGAAATAATGGAATTAGTAGTTAAAGATATTACAGGAAAAGATACCGATAAAAAAGTAACACTAGATGATACTATTTTCGGAATTGAACCTAATAAACATGCGGTTTATCTTGATGTTAAATCTATTTTAGCACACAAAAGACAAGGTACGCATAGTGCAAAAGAACGTAATAGTATTACGGCCAGTACTAAGAAAATTAAACGTCAAAAAGGTACCGGTGGAGCTCGTGCAGGAAGTTTACGTAACCCTTTGTTTCGCGGTGGGGGTAGAGTTTTTGGCCCAAAACCACGTGATTACAATCAAAAGGTAAATAAAAAATTAAAAGTTCTTGCTCGAAAATCAGTCTTATCTGATAAAGCAAAAAACAATAAAATTGTAATCTTGCAAGATTTTGATTTTGAGGCACCTAAAACAAAAAAATTACTCGAGATTCGAGATAATTTAAAAATTGACAATAAAAAAGTTGTTATTGTTTTAGCTAATTCAAATAAAAATGTATATTTGTCCTCTCGAAATTTACAGGACCTGTCAGTCGTAAAAGCTTCTGATATAAACACTTACGATTTAGTTAACGCTGGTGTTTTGATTTTTGTAGAGAGTTCTATCGAAGAAATAGAGAAAATTTTAAAAAAATAGTAGGTGATGAATATTTTACAAAAACCACTCATAACAGAGAAAATGTCTAGTAAGGCAGAAAAATTAAACCAATATGGTTTTATTGTAGATAAATCTGCTGACAAAAGTCAAATAAAAGAAGCTGTTGAGGAAAAGTATGATGTTACCGTTTTATCGGTAAATACTATTCGATATGCAGGCAAGGTTAAATCACGCTACACAAAAGGTGGTATGATAACAGGAAAAACGAATTCTTATAAAAAAGCAATTGTTTCTTTAAAAGAAGGTGATCAAATAGACTTTTATAGTAATATTTAATTGATATGGCAGTTAAAAAATTAAAACCCACAACTCCTGGGCAAAGACATAAAGTTGTTGCAGTAGATACAGGTATTACAAAATCAAAACCTGAAAAATCTTTATTGCAACCAATTCACAGAACCGGCGGTAGAAATAATACCGGTAAAATGACGATGCGTTACATTGGAGGTGGTCATAAACGCAAATACCGTGTAATTGATTTTAAACGCGATAAGGATAATGTTTCTGCTGAAGTTCTTTCTGTAGAATATGATCCAAACCGAAATGCGCGTATTTGTTTAGTACAGTATTCTGATGGTGAAAAACGATACATTATCGCACCAAATGGTATTGAAGTTGGACAAAAAATCATGTCGGGTACTGATGCAGAACCAGAGATTGGTTGTTCATTATTTTTGCAAAACATACCTTTAGGTACTATAATTCATTGTATAGAATTACAACCAGGTAAAGGAGCTCAACTCGCACGAAGTGCTGGTACGTATGCTCAACTTTCATCTCGTGATGGTAAATACGCAATCGTAAAATTACCTTCCGGTGAAACACGTATGGTTTTAACTACTTGTAGAGCTAGTATAGGAACAGTTTCCAATTCAGACTTTGCATTGTTACGTTCCGGTAAAGCAGGTAGAAGCAGATGGCTTGGTAGAAGACCTCGTGTGAGAGGTGTTGTTATGAATCCTGTCGATCACCCAATGGGTGGTGGCGAAGGACGTGCTTCAGGTGGACATCCACGATCACGTAAAGGATTGCCGGCTAAAGGTTATAAAACTCGAAATAGAAAAAAATATTCTAGTTCTTTGATTGTTGAAAAAAGAAAGAAATAATTAATTAGATATTACAATGAGTAGATCATTAAAAAAAGGACCATATATTGATTTTAATTTAGAACGAAAGATTCTAAAGTTAAATGAAAGTTCTAAAAAAAGTGTTGTTAAAACATGGGCTCGTGCAAGTATGATATCACCTGATTTTGTAGGTAATACAATAGCAGTTCATAACGGAAACAAGTTTATACCTGTATATGTTACAGAAAATATGGTAGGACATAAACTTGGTGAGTTTGCTCCAACACGAAACTTTAGAGGTCACGTAGGTAAAAAGAATAAGAAGAAATAATAGCTTAGATTATGGGTAATAGAAAAAACATTACAGCTCAAAAACTTAAGGAAGCTAAGAAAAATAAAGCCTTTGCTATCCTTCGTAACTGTCCGACTTCTCCTCGGAAAATGAGGTTGGTTGTTGACATGATACGCGGAAAAGAGGTGAATCATGCTCTTGATATTTTGAAATATTCGCCTAAAGAAGCAACTCGAAAGGTTGAAAAACTGGTGTTGAGTGCGGTGAATAACTGGCAACAGAAAAATGAGGGCAGTAGATTGGAAGACAATCAATTATTTATCAAAGAAATATTTGTTGACGAAGGTAAAATGTTGAAACGAATTCAACCGGCGCCACAAGGACGTGCTCATAGAATACGTAAACGTTCAAATCATGTTACCGTTGTTGTAGACGCAATTAAAGTAGAAACAGAAGCTTAAAATATAATTCATGGGACAAAAAGTAAATCCAATAGGCAATCGTTTAGGTATCGTTAAAGGTTGGGACTCTAACTGGTACGGTGGAAGAGATTATGTTGAAAAATTACATGAAGATTATAAAATTCGTCAATATTTATATGCTCGTTTGTCTAAAGCAAGTATTTCAAAAATAATTATTGAAAGAACTCTTAAATTAGTTACTATTACTATAAATACTGCTCGACCGGGTATTATTATCGGAAAAGGTGGACAAGAGGTTGATAAGCTTAAAGAGGAATTGAAAAAAATCTCTCAGAAAGAAGTTCAGATTAATATCTTCGAAATTAAACGACCTGAATTAGATGCTATTATTGTCGCTGATAATATCGCTCGTCAATTAGAAGGACGTGTTGCATACAGACGTGCAGTTAAAATGTCGATTGCTTCTGCTATGAGAATGGGTGCTCAGGGTATTAAAATACAGATATCCGGAAGATTAAATGGTGCTGAAATGGCTCGTTCTGAAATGTATAAAGAAGGTCGAACTCCTTTACATACGCTTCGTGCAGATATTGATTATGCTTCTGTGCCGGCACAAACTACCTATGGGAAATTAGGTATTAAAGTATGGATTTTCAAAGGTGAACTATACGGAAAAGTTGATTTATCTCCTAATAGTCAATTAGGTACTACAAATAAAAAGGCATTACGTAAAAGAAAAAAATAATAACAATTATACTATACTGCAATGTTACAACCAAAAAAGACTAAATATAGAAAGCAGCAAAAAGGTAAAATGAAAGGTAACGCTAACCGCGGAAATCAGTTAGCATTTGGATCTTTTGGCATTAAATCTTTAGAAGAGTGTTGGATAACTTCAAGACAAATTGAAGCTGCAAGGATTGCTGTTACTCGGTATATGAAACGTGAAGGGCAAATTTGGATTCGTATTTTTCCGGATAAACCTGTTACATCAAAACCTGCTGAGGTTCGTATGGGGAAAGGTAAAGGTGCCTTGTCTCATTGGGTTGCTACGGTGTCTCCTGGAAGAATGTTGTTTGAAGCTGAAGGTGTTTCGTATGAGATTGCAAAAGAAGCATTACGGCTTGCAGCTCAAAAACTTCCGGTTACAACAAAATTTGTTGTTCGTAATGATTATGTTCAAGAATAGAAATGTATTACAATGAAAGCAGTAGAAATTAGAGAATTAACATCGAAGGAATTAGAGGAAAAATTAGAAGTGGAATATGATAATATTCAAACTCTGAAGTTAAATCATGCAACTTCACCTCTTGATAATCCGAATACAATAAAACAAACGCGTCAATTAATTGCACGTATACATACAATTTTAAAAGAACGCGAAAAAAATAATTAAGTAAATCTGCAATGGAAAGAAATTACAGAAAAGAACGAATAGGTGTAGTTGTAAGTAATAAAATGGAGAAATCTATTGTTATTGCGGTGCAAAGAAAGGAAAAACACCCTAAATACGGTAAATTCGTGAACAAAACCTCTAAATTTGTTGCTCATGATGAAACAAATGAGTGTAACATTGGTGATACCGTTAAAATTATGGAAACACGTCCGTTAAGTAAAAATAAATGCTGGCGTTTAGTAGAAATTTTAGAAAGAGCTAAATAAGATGATACAACAAGAATCAAGATTAAAAGTTGCTGATAACAGTGGTGCAAAAGAGGTCTTATGTATTCGTGTCCTTGGTGGTACGCGTAAAAGATATGCATCAATAGGTGATAAAATTATCGTTACTGTTAAAGATGCAATGCCTAACGGTAATGTTAAAAAAGGACAAGTAGCCAAAGGTGTTATTGTTCGTACCAAAAAAGAAGTCAATCGTCCTGACGGATCATATATCAGATTTGATGATAATGCAGTTGTATTGTTAACAGAAAATGGTGAGATGAGAGGTACTCGTATTTTTGGTCCTGTAGGAAGAGAGTTAAGAGATAAACAATATATGAAAATAGTTTCTCTTGCACCTGAAGTTTTATAATAAAGATAATAGAAATTATGCAGAAAAAATTTCATATTAAGAAAAATGATGTAGTACTTGTTCTTTCAGGAGAATACAAGGGTACTGAAGCAAAAGTTTTAGAAGTAATTACTAAAACAAACAAAGCTATAGTTGAGGGCGTAAACATGGTGTCGCGTCATACAAAACCTGATGCAAAAAGTCCTCAAGGTGGTATTGTGAAAAAAGAAGCCCCAATTCATATTTCAAATTTAATGCTTGTTGAGCCCGGAACCGGAAAACCAACTCGCATTGGACGTAAATTAGATGATAAAGGAAAATTAGTTAGATATTCTAAAAAGTCAGGGGAGGAGATAAAATAATGGATTATAAACCGCAATTACAGACAAAATATTACGAGCAAATTGTACCTAATTTGCTTAAAGAATTTGGGTATAAATCTAAGATGCAAGTACCTAAAATTACTAAAATTGTAATAAATCAAGGAATTGGTAAAGCTGTTGCCGATAAAAAGTTAATTGACAACGCAATTGAGGAAATGACTCTTATAACCGGTCAAAAAGCTGTTCCTACGTATTCTCGGAAAGATATCTCAAACTTTAAATTACGACGTGGTGTTGCAATTGGTGTTCGAGTTACATTGCGAAGAGAAAAAATGTATGAATTTCTTGAGAGATTAATTTCTGCTGCTCTACCTCGTATTCGCGATTTTCAAGGCTTGAATACAAAATTAGACAGAAAAGGTAATTATACATTTGGTATATCCGAACAAATTATATTTCCTGAAATAGATATTGATAAGATTTCTCAAATGTTAGGTATGGATATTACTATTGTGACATCCGCTCATACTGACGAAGAAGGGCTATCTTTATTAAAAGAATTTGGTATACCATTTAAAAAATAAGATATATGGCTAAAGAATCAATGAAAGCACGCGAAGTAAAGCGTAAGAAATTAGTTGAAAAATATGCAAAAAAACGAGCTGAATTAAAAGCTAATGGTGATTATGTTGGATTAAGTAAATTACCTAAAAATTCTAACCCAATTCGTTTGCATAACAGATGTAGTATTACGGGAAGACCAAAAGGGTATATCAGACAATTTGGTATTAGTCGTATTCAATTTAGAGAAATGGCTTCGGCAGGATTAATTCCCGGCGTTAAAAAAGCAAGTTGGTAATTATTTATTATATATTAAAATATTATGACAGATCCAATAGCAGATTTTTTGACAAGAGTCAGAAATGCACAAAAAGCTCGACATAAAGTTGTGGAAATACCTTCGTCTCGTATCAAACAAGAGATGACTAAAGTTTTATACGATAAAGGGTATATATTGAGCTTTAAATTTAATGATGATGAAGGAAAGCAAGGTATTATTAAAATTGCTTTAAAATATCATCCAATTTCTAAAGTACCTGCAATTAAATCATTGCAAAGAATTAGCAAACCCGGGTTACGTAAATATGCCGCAGCAGATCAACTGCCTCGTGTATTAAATGGATTAGGAATTGCAATTTTATCAACAAATAAAGGAGTTATTACCGATAAGGAGGCTCGTAATGAGTATGTTGGTGGTGAAATATTATGTTACGTATATTAAAAAATAAATAAAACATGTCACGTATTGGTAAAGCACCCATAAGTATACCGGATAAGGTTGAAGTGAAATTTAAGGATTCACAGGTTTCTGTGAAAGGTCCTAAAGGTGAGATGGTTCAAGCTATGGAAGAAGGTTTTTCTTTAAAACAAGAAGAAAACATGATTCATATAGACCGACCAACAGAATCTAAAGAACATCGTTCTAAACATGGTTTATATCGATCATTAATCAATAATATGATTATTGGTGTAAGTGATGGATATACTATAGTATTAGAATTTGTTGGTGTTGGATTTAGAGTTGTCGTAAAAGGCCAAAATATTGAAATGTCACTCGGTTTTTCTCATGGTATTCTTTTTCAGTTGCCCAAAGAAGTAATTGCTGAAGCTAAATCTGAAAGAGGAACTAATCCTACTTTAACCTTACAATCTAATGATAAACAATTAATTGGTCAGGTTGCTGCAAAAATTAGATCTTTACGTAAACCTGAACCATACAAAGGAAAAGGTATACGATTTAAAGGCGAACAAATTAGACGTAAAGCAGGGAAAGCTGCTGGTAAATAATTTTTAAAATAGTGTAAAATGGCTATCACAAAGTTTAATAGAAGATTACGCATTAAACAACGAGTTCGAAAGATTGTTGAGGGTACAGCTGAACGTCCACGAATGTCTGTTTATAGAAGTAATAAAGGTATGTATGTTCAGATGATTGATGATAAAGCTGGTAAAACGCTTGTGTCTCTTGCATCTAATAATAAAGAAATAGAACCTTTATGTAAAGGCAAAACAAAAATTGAACAAGCTGCTATTGTTGGTGAAACAGTAGCAAAAAAATCAATCGAAAAAGGAATTGAATCGGTTGTGTTTGATAGAAATGGGTATTTATATCACGGAAGAGTTAAATCATTAGCTGATTCTGCTCGTAAAGGTGGCTTAAAATTTTAAAATAATATTATGGCTGAAAAAAGTAATATACGAAAAATAAAAACAACGGACATAGATTTAAAAGATCGTCTTGTTGCTATAAATCGTGTAACTAAAGTTACAAAAGGTGGTAGAACGTTCAGATTTTCTGCAATAGTTGTTGTTGGTGACGAAAATGGTATTGTTGGGTATGGACTTGGCAAAGCAGGTGAGGTTACTACTGCAATTGCTAAAGGTGTTGAAGATGCTAAGAAAAATTTAATTAAAGTACCCGTTCTTCACGGAACTGTACCTCATTCAATTGAGGTTAAATATAGCGGTGCTAATGTGTTTCTTAAACCTGCATCTCATGGTACCGGAGTGAAAGCCGGTGGTGCTATGCGCGCTGTACTTGAAAGTGCCGGTGTGACCGACGTCTTGGCAAAATCGAAAGGTTCTTCTAATCCTCATAATGTGGTTAAAGCTACTTTTAAAGCATTATTGGAAATGAGAGATGCCCTTGTTGTTTCTCAACAACGTGGTGTAGAATTATCGAAAGTTTATAACGGTTAATAAAAACGTAATACAATGTCAAAAATACGTGTAAAATTGGTTAGAAGTCAAATCGGAAGAACAAAAAAACAAAAACTCACATTGGAAGCCTTAGGTTTAAAACGTATCGGTTCCTCTGTTGATCATGATTCTTCTAATTCGATTCTTGGAATGATAGATAAAGTAAAACATTTAGTTGTAACCGAAGAAATATAATATTAGAATGGAATTACATACTTTAAAACCTGCAAAAGGTTCAATAAAAAATAGAAAAGTCATTGGTCGTGGACAAGGTACCGGTCATGGTGGAACAAGTACACGTGGACATAAAGGAGCTAAATCTCGTAGTGGATATTCACGAAAAGTTGGTTTCGAAGGTGGTCAAATGCCGTTACAACGAAGAGTTCCTAAATTTGGCTTTAAAAATATTAACCGTGTTGAATATAAAGCTATTAATTTGCGAGATATTCAGGCATTAGTAGATGCTAAAAAGATAACAGATTTTGATATTGATGTTTTTCTTGAAAATGGATTTGCTAATTCAAATGCTAAAATTAAAATTTTAGCTAATGGAGAATTGACTTCTAAAATTACTGTAAAAGCTCATGCATTTTCACAAAAAGCGGTAGAAGTTATTACTGCTTTAGGTGGTTCTGCTGAAAAAATTTAAGGTTTATGAAATTTATAGAAACACTTAAGAACATATATAAAATTGAAGATTTACGTAATCGGATACTTTACACACTTTTATTAATTTTAATTTATCGTTTAGGATCTTTTGTGGTGTTACCAGGTATCGATCCTAATGGTATCTCACAATTATCAAAACAAACAGAAGATGGTTTGTTGGGTTTAATTAATATGTTCTCCGGAGGTGCTTTTGGTAATGCCTCAGTTTTTGCTTTGGGTATTATGCCATACATCTCTGCATCTATTGTTATTCAATTGATGGGTGTCGCTATTCCTTATTTTCAGCGCTTACAAAAAGAAGGTGAAAGTGGTCGTAAAAAAATCACGCAAATTACTCGTTATTTAACTATTTTTATTACTGCTGCTCAAGCCCCGGGATATATTGCAAATCTTAAATATCAAATTCCAAATGCAATAATTAATGATACTGGTTTTTTCTGGTTTTCTTCTATTTTGATATTAATTGCAGGAACGATGTTTGTTATGTGGTTAGGTGAGCGTATAACTGATAGAGGTATCGGGAATGGTATATCATTAATTATTATGATTGGTATTATTGCTCGATTTCCGGCGTCATTAGCTCAAGAGTTTGGTTTTAGAATCGAATCCGGTGGTATTATTATGTTTTTAGTCGAATTGTTAATGTTGTTAGCAATTATTACAATGTCAATTTTGTTAGTTCAAGGTACCCGAAGAATACCGGTACAATATGCAAAACGTGTTGTTGGAAATAAACAATATGGAGGTGTGCGACAATATTTACCGTTGAAAGTTAATGCAGCAGGTGTGATGCCTATAATCTTTGCACAGGCTTTAATGTTTATTCCTATTACGTTTGCCGGTTTTTCGAGTTCTGATGATGTGTCTCCCTTCGTGTCTGCATTTTCTGATTATACCGGATTCTGGTATAATTTTGTTTATGCGGTAATGATTATACTATTTACGTATTTTTATACTGCAATTACAATGAATCCTCAACAAATTTCCGAAGAATTAAAACGGAATGGAGGTTTTATTCCCGGAGTTAAACCAGGAAAAAGAACAGCAGACTTTATTGATAATGTCATATCACGAATAACATTACCCGGATCTATATTTTTAGCTTTTGTTGCGGTGTTACCGGCAGTTGCTATTTTGTTAGATGTAAGTGCAGGTTTTGCTCAGTTTTATGGTGGTACGTCATTATTAATTATAGTAGGGGTTGTCTTAGATACTTTACAACAAATTGAAAGTCATTTGTTAAACCGACATTATGATGGTTTAATGAAAACCGGTAGAATTAAAGGTAGAAATTCTAATAGTGCAATTCAAACAGGAGGTAGCGCACTTTAATAATTTTAATATTTGTATGGCTAAACAACAATCTATAGAACAAGATGGAACTATTGTCGAAGCATTATCAAATGCAATGTTTCGAGTTGAGTTGAATAATGGACACGTTATAACTGCTCATATTTCAGGAAAAATGAGAATGCATTACATTAAAATTTTGCCCGGTGATAAAGTGAAGGTGGAAATGTCAATGTATGATTTAACTAAAGGAAGAATAACATTCCGATATAAATAAAAAAACAAACACAATGAAAGTAAGAGCGTCAGTTAAAAAAAGAAGTAGCGACTGCAAAATTGTTCGCAGAAAAGGAAGAATTTATGTTATTAACAAAAAAAATCCAAAATTTAAACAAAGACAAGGATAATTTTTATAATTTTGCACCAATTTTCAAATAAGTAATTATGGCAAGAATATCAGGTATAGATTTACCGAAAAATAAGAGAGGCGAAATAGCATTGACCTATATATTTGGTATAGGAAAAACAACTGCTAATAAAATTCTAGTTAATGCCAAAGTAGATAAAAATATCAAGGTAAAGGACTGGAATGATGAACAGATTACTGCAATCCGTAGTATTATTACCGAAGAGATCAAGGTTGAAGGTGAACTACGTTCGGAAATTCAATTGAACATTAAACGGTTAATGGATATTGGATCGTATCGAGGTATTCGTCATAGATTAGGATTACCGGTTAATGGTCAATCAACAAAGAATAATGCTCGTACACGTAAGGGTAAGAAAAAGACAATTGCAAACAAGAAAAAAGCTACTAAATAATAAATAATTATGGCTAAAAAAACAAAGTCAGCAAAAAAAATCGTAAAAGTTGAAGCTGTTGGACAAGTACATATTCACGCTTCTTTTAACAATATTATTGTAACGATTACAAATTCTGAAGGACAAGTAATTTCTTGGTCATCTTCAGGAAAAAAAGGTTTTAGAGGTTCTAAAAAGAACACACCGTATGCAGCACAAATGGCAGCTACTGATTGTGCAAAAGAAGCACATGATTTAGGCTTACGTAAAGTGAAAGTGTATGTCAAAGGACCGGGTACTGGAAGAGAATCAGCGATTCGTACAATTCACAATTCAGGCATAGAGGTTGCTGAAATAATCGATGTTACTCCATTGCCACACAATGGTTGTAGACCACCGAAAAGAAGAAGAGTTTAATAATTTTATAGTATTAGAATAGATGGCTAGATATACAGGACCAACTACAAAAATTGCAAGAAAATTCGGAGAAGCTATTTATGGGCCCGATAAAACGTTGCAGAAAAAGAATTATGCACCCGGTCAACACGGACCTTCAAGGCGTAGAGGTAAAAAATCTGTTTTTGGAACACAGTTGCTTGAAAAACAAAAAGCAAAATACACTTATGGTGTTCTTGAGAAACAATTCTTTAATCTCTTTCATGAAGCGAACAGAAGACCCGGTATTACTGGTGAGATTTTATTACAATTGTTAGAGCAAAGATTAGATAACGTAGTATATCGTATGGGAATTGCTCCTACTCGTAAAGCTGCACGACAATTCGTTGTTCACCGTCATATTTCAGTCAATGGTGAGGTGACAAATGTTCCATCTTTTATGGTTAAACCAGGTGATGTTATTAGTGTTCGTGAACGATCAAAATCATTGGAAGCGATTTCTGATTCTTTAAGTTCAAATTCTGTAAGTAAATATTCTTGGGTTGAATTTGATAAAGCTCAAATGTCAGGTAAATTTATTTCTGTACCGGATCGTTCTGAAATTCCTGAGAATATCAAAGAACAATTAATCGTAGAATTATATTCTAAATAATAATAATAGTAAGACTTTTGTCTATGGCAATATTAGCATTTCAAAAACCCGATAAAGTTATAATGCTTGAATCGGATGATAATTTAGGAAATTTCGAGTTCCGTCCTCTCGAACCAGGGTATGGTATAACTGTTGGAAACGCTATACGAAGAGTGTTGCTTTCATCTTTGGAAGGCTATGCTGTAACGAATATCAAAATAGATGGTGTTGATCATGAGTTCAGTGCTATTAAGGGCGTTGTTGAAGACGTTACTGAAATTATTTTGAATATTAAACAAATGCGTTTCAAACGGGTAAGTTCTGAACCCGTTCAGTCTGAAAAAGTAAGTCTTACTATAGCTGGCAAAGAATCTTTTACTGCAGGTGAATTAAATGCACATTTAACCAATTTTCAAGTGTTAAATACCGATTTAGTTCTTTGTAATATGGCAAGTTCAGTTAAGTTAACTATCGATTTTTGGATTGGAAAAGGTCGTGGATATGTAATTGCTGACGATAATAAAATCCTTGACGCTGAATTTGGTGTAATTCCGGTAGATTCAATTTTTACTCCGGTAAAAAATGTGAAATATTTAGTTGAGAATTATCGCGTTGAGCAAAAAACGGATTTCGAAAAGTTAATTCTTGAAATAAAAACGGATGGTTCTATTCATCCAAAAGATGCTCTTAAAGAAGCTGCTAAAATTCTTATTCAGCATTTTATGTTATTTTCAGATGAGAAAATCACACTTGACACTGAAGATAAATTCGGAAATGAAGAGTTCGATGAAGAGGTTCTTCATATGCGCCAGCTTCTTAAATCTAAATTAGTTGATATGGATTTATCTGTGAGAGCATTAAATTGTCTTAAAGCTGCCGATGTTGAAACACTTGGTGAATTAGTACAATTTAATAAAAATGATTTATTGAAATTTAGAAACTTCGGTAAAAAATCCTTAACTGAGTTAGACGAACTTTTAGCAGGGCTTAATCTTACTTTTGGTATGGATATAAGTAAATATAAATTAGATAAAGAATAATCGAGATACAATGAGACACGGAAAGAAATTCAATCATTTAAGCAGAACTCATGAGCATAGAAAAGCTATGCTTTCGAATATGGCTACGTCTCTTATTATGAATAAGAGAATTAAAACAACAGTTGCTAAAGCAAAAGCTTTACAAAAGTATATAGACCCTTTATTGACAAAGTCAAAATCGGATACTACTCAGTCACGACGTATAGTTTTTAAATATTTGCAAGATAAATATGCAGTAACTGAATTGTTTCGTGAAGTGTCAACTAAAATTTCCGATAGACCGGGTGGATATACCCGAATCATTAAGCTCGGACAACGATTTGGTGATGCAGCTGAGATGTGTTATATTGAACTAGTTGATTATAACGAAAATTTATTGTCTACTAAAAAAGCTACTACTAAAAAAGCTACAGTACGACGTGGTAGAAAAAAGTCTACCGCTCAAACAACAGCTACTCAATCAGATTCTGATTCTTCAAATGACGAAGCAGTAAAAGCTTCGGATGAGCCTCCTCAAGCAACGCTTGACAAAGAAACGGAAACTCCTTCTCCTAAAAAAGAATCAGAGAAAAAGGTTGAGAGTAAAGTGCAAAATGATTCTGAAAAATCAGCGAAAGATACTGATTCAACAAAAAAATCTGACAAATCAGAAGATAATAGTGCAGATGAATCTAAGTAGTAGTTCTCAATATATATTGTGAATAAAAATTTTGAAAATAAGGATAAGGTTTTTAACTTTATCCTTTTTTTATGTAAAGTAAAAACTAGTTTTTAATTATTAATTAATGTATAATTTTATGGGACAAATTGTTAATGTTCATGCTCGCGAAATTATTGATTCTCGCGGAAATCCTACAGTTGAATGTGAAGTAACATTGGCTTCGGGTATTATTGGTAGAGCTTCGGTACCATCGGGTGCTTCTACCGGAGAAAACGAAGCACTTGAACTTCGTGATGGTGATAAAAATAGATATCTTGGTAAAGGTGTTTTAAAAGCTGTTGATAATGTAAATAACGTTATAGCGAAAGAATTAATTGGCATGAGTGCTTTTGATCAAGTTGCTATTGATACGAAAATGTTACAATTGGATGGTACTAAAACAAAAAGTAATCTTGGTGCGAATGCTATGTTGGGCGTTTCTCTCGCTGTTGCTAAAGCTGCTGCTGAATATCATGGTTTGCCTCTTTATAAGTATCTTGGTGGCGTTAATGCGAAAACATTACCGGTTCCTATGATGAATATTATCAACGGTGGATCTCACTCTGATGCTCCTATTGCTTTTCAAGAATTTATGATTCGTCCTGTTGGGGCATGTTGTTTTAAAGAAGGTTTACGAATGGGTGCTGAAGTTTTTCATGCATTAAAAGCTATTCTTCATGATAAAGGTCTTAGTACAGCTGTTGGTGACGAAGGTGGTTTCGCTCCAAATTTATCAGGTGGTACTGAAGACGCTTTAGATTCTATTATTGCTGCGGTTAAAAAAGCAGGATATGAGCCGGGAAAAGATGTGACTATAGCTCTTGACTGTGCAGCTTCTGAATTCTTTGAAAATGGAGTGTATGATTATTCTCTTTTTGAAGGACCTAACGGAAAAAAACGTAATTCTCAAGAACAAGCTGATTATTTAGAGGAACTTATTTCTAAATATCCTATCGATTCTATTGAAGATGGTTGTGATGAAAACGACTGGGATGGCTGGAAAGTTATAAATGATCGTATTGGTAGCAAATGCCAATTGGTTGGAGATGATTTGTTTGTAACTAATGTTGAGTTTTTGAAAAAAGGTATCGAAATGAATTGTGCAAATTCTATTTTGATTAAAGTTAATCAGATTGGTACTCTTACTGAAACAATTGATGCAATCGAAATGGCTCATAGAGCAGGATTTACATCTGTTACTTCGCACCGTTCAGGTGAAACTGAAGATTCAACTATTGCTGATATTGCTGTTGCAACAAATTCAGGTCAAATTAAAACAGGTTCTATGAGTCGTTCTGATCGTATGGCTAAATACAATCAGTTACTTCGTATTGAAGAGGAACTTGGTGATTCTGCTATTTATGGCTACAAAAAAGTGAAATAGTCTATAGTTTATATATATTAAAAAAAAACATCTGAGTATTCAGGTGTTTTTTTTTGTTTAAAACTTGAATTATGAACATATGTTCATTACATTTGCATTAGAATTTAATTATTAACCTGAGTTCGACGTAATTTTTCGAGTTCAGATTAGCTCCGCTGAGCTCGTCCTTTGTCCTCGGTTGATATAAAAAGCTGTTTATAAGCGTTCTGAACCTATAAAATTATATCGAAATCAGGTTATTATGGCACGACCGAAAAGAAATAGACGAATAAGTTTGGCTCCAAAAATAAAAGGTGTCAGGCCCATAGATGAGACAGCAAACCAAGCTATGAGTCTTGATTTGGAAGAATATGAATCAATACGCTTATGTGATTATGAGTTGCTTAATCAAGTAGATGCGGCTCGTATCATGAATGTGTCACGTCCTACTTTTTCTCGAATATATGAAAGTGCTCGCCGAAAGGTCGCAAAAGCTTTTGTTGAAGGGAGTATTTTAATGTTTGAGGGTGGTAAGGTGTATTTTGATAGTTCTTGGTTCTTTTGTGATGATTGTGGTGTGTGGTTTAATTCTTTTGATGAAAACGCCCACAATGTTTCATGTCCGCTTTGTAAGTCAGCAGGGGTAGAGCAGTTTTTGTCAGAGCTACAAGAACAAAATTTCACTATTGCCTTATGTACTTCGTGTCAGAAGCGTAAACGAGTACATAAAGGGAAAAAATGGGATTTAGTATGTCCCGATTGTAATGAATTATTAACAGTTAAATAAATTTAAACATATGCAAATTGCAATTGCGTCAACAGGTAATACTTTAGATTCTCAAATCGATTCTCGATTTGGTAGATGTTCTTATTTTGCGTTTTATGATACAGAAACGAAGAATGTTGAGTTTCTCGAAAATGAACAAAAAAATTCTGTTCAAGGTGCCGGACCGGCAACGGTTCAATTTGTTGCATCACACAATGCCGAAAAGATAATTTCCGGTGAGTTCGGTCAAAAAGTTAAAACTTTGTGCGATCAATTACATATTCAGTTAATTATTGTTACCGATGAGCACAAGTCCGTACAGGATATTATTAACACAATAAAAAATTAAAGGAGAATTATGAATAAAGAAATTATAGAAGCTTGGGGGAATAGGCAAAATGCTGTTGTGTTTACGACAGTTGATAATAATAAAATGCCTAATTCGATATATGTAACCTGTGTTGCTTTATCGGATTCTTTTACTATAGTAGTTGCTGATAATTATTTTGATAAAACAAAACAAAATAGTACTAACAATTCTGTGGCTTCTGTGCTTTTTATAACAGAAGATGGCGCTTCGTACCAAATAAAAGGCACAATTATATATCATACAGCGGGCGATGTGTTTGATTTTATGAAGTCTTGGAATCCTCAAAAACATCCAGGAAAAGGTGCTGTTGAAATAATTCCTACGGAAATGTATTCCGGAGCACGAAAGTTACTTTAAAAATTATAAATATGCCAAATTTAGATGGAACGGGACCTGAAAAAAAGGGTACACAAAGCGGAAGAGCTTTAGGAACATGTAATGAATCATTATTGCAAAATGCTGATTTAGGTAAAGGACAAGGTAAACGTCGAAAAGCAGGTGGTGGCGAAGGACAAGGTAAACGTTTGCAAAGTGGTTTGAAATAATAAAAAAAGGAGGTTAATATGTCAAATTTAAATAGAAAAGGGCCTGTGAATGAGGGTCCAATGACAGGCAGAAAATTAGGTCGATGTAATCCCGATAATAAAGGGAAAACGGATGATGAAATTTATGAGGTTCAGGATAATGCTTACCAGGGCCGAGGTCAAGGTCTTGGTCGAGGTTTGGGTGTCAGGGGACAAAAGCAAGGTCGTGGTCGTGGATCCGGACGTGGTTATGGTAGAAATCTGTAATATTTTTTTTGTTAATAACCATATCTTAAATTTTTAAAAATTTAAAAGGGCATGTAGTGTGTTTTATCATTGTCATTGTGTAATATAAAACTTGTTTTTTTATACATGCCCTTTTTTTTCTAGTTAATTAAATAATTATACAATAAATATATGAAAAAGAAAATAGCAATTCCGCTCGAATCTGATAAGGTATGTCTTCATTTTGGACATTGTGAAACTTTTGCAATTGTGCAGGTAGATAATGATGTAATAGTGTCTGATGAACGACTTGCACCTCCATCTCATGAACCGGGATTGTATCCTAAATGGTTGGCAGAACAAGGTGTTACCGATGTTTTGGCTTCCGGTATTGGTCAGAAAGCAGTTGCTTTATTTGATAAACAGGGTATATGTGTTCATATTGGTGTTGAACAAAAAGAAGTACAGGAAATCGTAAAGGATTTTTTAAATAATTCTTTGGAAATCAGTGGAAATGCATGTAATCATTAATATGTATGAGTGGTGTCAAATCTGATTATCGGTGTTTTTTTTGTTTTACTCGTGCGTATGAACGCTTGTTGGAGAAAGAGCAGTTAACTCAGGAACAAAAAAGTGAGTTTGTGCATAAAATGCTTCAACGTTATCAGGAAGTTTTGCATGACTTTTCCGCACCTACGTATTCTCGCGATTTGAGAAATATTTTTCAAACCTATTCTCGTTCCCAAGATTTATATAAGGAGGAAAAGAAAGTGAGCAACGATTTAGCTCTTCGTCTGTATCCCGATTTGAAACAATTAGTTGCAGATTCTGAAAAACCGTTGGAGACGGCTTTAAGATTAGCTTTGGCAGGGAATGTTATTGATTTTGGAGTTCACGCTGAATATGATTTAGAACAAACTATTGTATCGGTTTTGAAGACTCCTCTTGCAATTGATAATATGAATGAATTATTTGAACGAATTCAGCATGCTCATACAATTTTGTATTTAGGTGATAATTCTGGTGAAATAGTCTTAGATAAATTGTTTATTGAAACGATAGCTCATCCTAATAACCTGATTTCGACGTAATTTTTCGAGTTCAGATTGATATAAAAAGCTGTTTATCAAGGCGAATTATTGAATAATAGCGAGCTATTGTGAAATAATTTAACGCAGAAAAACTGTTTTTTATGCAAAGCATACTTTTTCCGCTTATAAACAGCCATCTTCAGCTCAAAAACAATTTATAATAACCCGTTATTATTTCATTATTTTTGATTGAACCTCACTATTTATAAGCGTTCTGAACCTAAAAAATTATATCGAACTCAGGTTAGTACGAAGTTTGCAGTCAATGTCATTAAACTCGCAGTAGCATGTTGCAAATTTTTAACATATTTTTTATTTTGAAATAAGCTTTATAATAGAGTATGTTTGTCCGGGCATTAATATGCTTACTGTTTTGTTATTTTTTGTCATCTCAATTGTGTCTCCTGCAAGAATTATTGTTTTGGAATATGGAATGTTGATGTCAAATTGAGCCGAAACATCTTCTCCCGAAGGATTAAGCATAACAATAACTACTTCACTATCTTTTGCTCGTGCATATACAAAGGGATATGTGTTTTCTTTGGCATATAATGGAATAAATTCAGCATAATTGGCAAATGCCGGTTCCGATTTTTTGAGCTTGATAAGCTTTCTGGTTTTGTTCAGCAGAGAGTTCGGATTAGCTTCATTGTCTGCAACATTAGGAGCGTGAGCTGCAGTGTCAACCGGTAAATATAATTGTTCTGCATCAGCTGTTGAGAATCCTAAATTAGGACTATTGTTCCATTGCATTGGCGTACGAGCACCGTTTCGTGGTTTATATGCGCCCTCTACTTGTGGCCATGATGTTGGTAATTGTTTCATGCCAATTTCATTGCCGTAATAAATAAACGGAATGCCCGGCATAGTGAGACCAAAGGCATAAATTATTTCTAAATCTTTTTTGCTTCGTTTATTACCCAATCGTGCATTGTCGTGGTTGCCGAGAGGAATAGAGATGTAACCTTTATCTTTTGTCGGTATATAATGTTCCATATAATTTGTAAGGAAATTGGTAATATTTCCTTTACCTTGTATGTCAAAAAAGCTGTGTCCTTCCGAATACCCGTTAAGAATGCGCCAACTTTCTTTCTGAAATAAATCATTATAGCCGTTAAACCAGTGAAAAAAATCGGCGTGAAAGCAATTGTCAAGTGCATCTTTTGGGTATGACCATTCCGAAACCATAAATGCATCGGGATATTCTGTTTGCAATATTGTTCGTATTTCTTGCCAAAATTCTTTTGTTGCATTTTCGTGAGAATTAAAAAATTGCTCATTACCTTCAACATTAGCTGTTTTTGCTAAGGCACCTGCCATGTCGGCACGAAAGCCGTCAGCACCCATGTCGAGCCAGTACCGAACAACATTTTTCATTTCTTCCCGCATAGCCATTACATCTGCATGATTGGTCGATAATTGCCATGGGAAATTTGTGTCGGGTAAGGCAAATCCGTAATTGAGTGCCGGCTGGCAATAATAAAAGTTTCGCATAAATTGACCGTTTCGTCGTCCATAGCCCTTTATAAAAGCATCTGCATATTCTTTTGGAGGATTATACCACACATTGTCGTTCCAAATGTACCAGTTGGTAAATTTATTTGTATCCTGACGGGCTGATGCTTGAAACCATGGATGTTCGATAGAAGTGTAGCTGGCAACGTAGTCAAACAATATTTTTAATCCTCGTTTGTGAGCTTCTTCAAACAATTGCTTTGCGTCTTCATTTGTTCCGTATCGTGGAGCTACCTTGTAATAATCTGAAATATCGTAGCCCGCATCATAAAAAGGTGATTCAAAAAATGGGTTAACCCAAATAGCATCTACTCCCAAACTTTTCACATAATCAAGTTTTTGAATAATTCCTTGAATATCACCAATGCCATCACCATTTGAATCATAAAAAGTTTGTGGGTAAATTTGGTAAAAAACCGCATTGTGAACCCATTCCGGAGCATCCGGAATAGCATATTCGCCGGTAATAGTTTGTGAAAATTGTGTTTCTTTTTTCTCCTGTTTCTCAGAGCATTGTGTTAAGATAAGCGACAATACAATAAGGAACGAAATCATGTTTATGTGTAGAATTGTTTTCATAAAGATGTAGTTAATAAATTAATAAATCTCTCACTTTTTTATGCGTACGTTTACTATATAAAAGTTGTGTTTTTTTATATGTGTGAATGTTCTTAAAATTCTTTCCGTACTTTTTACGATATGCAATATACGTATTATCATTGAAATTAGAAACATCAATGATAAAAATTATTAACATATTCGAACGACAATTATCCATGCATGCTTCACTATCCTCATCAAAAGGATAGTGAGAGAATGGCGGTATTTAGGTTTGCTTTGGTTTATCTTTCGTCAGTTCTTTGAGTAAGCCATTAAAAATAAGGCTATGAAATGGTAGGATAAGGAACCAATACCATCGTGCAAAAATACCTTTTGGACGAAATGTTGCAGTTTGGATTACAAAATTATCCTGTATGCGAAATTCTAACCACGCCTCACCCGGAAGTTTCATTTCTGCTAAAAGTAATAATCGTCCTTCTTCCTTATTAGCATAGAGCACTCGCCAAAAATCGAGTGTATCACCGCTTTGAATTGTGTTCTCGTTAGTTCGTTGTCTTAAACCAACACCACCTGCCAGTTTATCAAAACAGCCACGTAAAGCCCATAACCACTGAGCGTAGTACCAGCCGTTTTTTCCACCAATTCGCCAAATTTTATCAAGGCAGGAGGGGATGTTTTCGCAGTAACGTTTTCGGATATCCTTATAGCAGCCAAATTCCGGAACCTGAATATATTCAGATATTTTATAATTTAACGTACCGCTTATAGTCGAATCTTTCCAGCTGGAGACAATCTCGTTATGTTCAATAATATCAAAAGCCCTTTGTATAGATTCTTCGTAGCTTATTGGATATATATCAAGTATTCTGTTAATTTCATCATTCTGTGCAATAACCTCAATTTTCATGCTGTCAACCAAAGAAGATGCAAGAGTATATGATATTGAGGTAACAAAATAGAGCCAGTACGAAGATAATCTCGGTGTCATTACCGGAACGGTGACGATGTATCGTTGTAATCCGCGTACAGATGCGTATTTCCGTAACATTTCTTTATAGCTCAGAATATCGCTGCAGGCAATGTCATAATTATTATTGAACGTGCGAGAATTGTTTAGTACGCCGGTAAGTATGGTAATAACATCCGAAATTCCAATAGGCTGGCATTTTGTTTTGAGCCATTCTGGAGCAATCATAATTGGTAGTTTTTCAACCAAGTCCCGAATTATTTCAAACGACGCACTGCCTGAGCCAATTATTATCCCTGCCCGAAGCGTTGTAAGAGCATAGGTTCCGTAAGATAATTCTATTTCAACATTTTTTCGTGAATTGAGATGTTTTGACAGATTTTCGGAGTTGACAATGCCACTCAGATAAATCACTTGTTTTGCCTGAGTGTTTTCTAGTGCTTCTCTAAAATTCGCAGCAGATAGTTTTTCTAAGTCTTCGTAGTTGTTGGTAGAAGACATAGAATGAACCAAGTAGTATGCACAATCAATATCAGGAGGTATATTGTGTAAAGAATCTTTGTCGGTTAAATCATTTTCAATAATTTCAATCTTATCCATCAGCGATTGGTTCGGATGAAACTTGTTCGCATCACGTACACAGCATACAACTGTATGACCTTTATTAACCAAAACAGGTAATAATCTTTTTCCGATATATCCGGTAGCTCCGGTTAATAATACTTTCATATGTTTGTTGTCAAGAGTTGTATATTGTATGCTTTTCGTTCCGGTTGTATAGAGAAATAAAAGTACGTGATTTAGTTTACAAACAGAAAAAAGCAGACATTTTTTTATGAAAATTGCTAATTTACTTTAAATCTGAGTTCGACGTAATTTTTCGAGTTCAGATTAGCTCCGCTGAGCTCGTCCTTTGTCCTCGGTTGATATAAAAAGCTGTTTATCAAGGTAAATTATTGAATAATAGCGAGCTATTATTTCATTATTTTTGATTGAACCTCACTATTTATAAGCGTTCTGAACCTAAAAAATTATATTGAACTCAGGTTTTTAAAAACTTTCGGATGCTAGTGACCAAAATTAATGATTGTAGATGTGTTCTTTGTCGAGTATATCATGGCTCAAACAAGGGAGGGTTGGTGTGAGTGATTTTACGTTTTTATGGTTGGGTTTGATATATTTTTCTCCATTCATGAAGTGATTTTTAAAGATGATTTTTTTTAAGCTTTAATACCTTACAGTCTACACCTGAGCATCAAACTCAGCTATTGCACTGAGTAATTTGTCGGCAATATCAGTGTGTGTGGTAAAATAGTCTTCTGCATTGCGTACGGAGTGGTAGTTTGGTATTTTTACTGAGCTTACCAATTGTGCTCCCCAGCGTGGTAATAATGTATGCAATGTTTCGTGTACGGTTTCGCCGCCTGTTTTTCCGGGTGAGGTGGTAAGTAATAACACCGGTTTGTTGCCAAATATGTTTTTTTCTAGGCGCGATATCCAGTCGATGATGTTTTTGAAAAATGCAGGTAGGCTGCCGTTGTGCTCGGGGCATGAGAGTATGAACCCGTCTGTGTGGCGGAATTTTTCTACAAGCGTGTGAATGTGAGCGGGTATGCCATTATTCTTTTCCGAATCGGCTGAATATATATGTGTATCATACTCTCGTAAATCTATATACTTGCTGTGCTGA
>JAQICB010000053.1 GCA_027858745.1 Bacteroidales bacterium | reverse complement strand
TCTGCGAAGGCAATGCGGTTACGCTCGGCACAACACAAACATTTGATACCTACAACTGGACAGAAACGGGGGGATATATAAGTTCTAACTCTATTGCAAGTCCTACTTTTAATGCAACTGCACCTGCCGGAACGTATACCGTAACTGTTGACGTAACCGACAATAATGGCTGTAGTGGTTCTAACGATACCACAATTACCGTGCATGCTCTTCCAACTGCGACAATTGATGCTGCAGGTCCGTTCTGCGAATATGAAACGGTACAAACTATTACGGCTGTTCCTTCAACAACTGTGCAAACTGCGACCTGGTCGTCTAATATTACAGAACTCTCCGAAACAACTGCCGAACTTGACCCTGCTACCGCTAGTGCATCAAACATTATAACATACAGTTTTATTGATAATAATGGTTGTGAAATGGAAAATCCCGCTTCAATTTCTGTTGTGGTACATCCAAGACCGACTATCTCAATTGCCTATCCGAACTATAATTCTACCACAGGAATATGTTCATATGCAAATCCTTTAGCCGTTGACTTATCACATGATTTAACTAATGGTTCAATTTCTGTATCGCCGGTATCATCCGCTCTCAATACAAGCGACGGTAGTTTTGATCCATCAGCACCTGATATTGTACACGGAAATCCATATACTATTACCTACACATACACAAATCCAAGCACCACCTGCTCAGGCAATCCGGTAAGTTTTGAAATGGTTGTTCACGACAGACCAATTACCGATATTTCAATGAACACGAGTGATATGTGTGATTATGAATCTGCAACAAGCTTGACAGCAGAATTATCGGATGGTACCAATATTTCATCGAATGGCACGTTCTCCGGTGCGGTTACAGGAACATCTTTTGATCCCGTTTCTGCCGGTGGCGAAGGTTCATATACTTTATTATTTAATTATACCGCCCCAGGTACTCAATGTGCAGCCAATGAAGTTTCCCATACCATTACTGTTCACCATATTGACGCACCAACACCAACACATGCAAGTGCAATGAATACAGCAGTTCATCAAGACGCTGATGTGCCACCTATTTCTGTTACAGGAACAAACATTAAATGGTATGAAACTGCTGCGACAACAACTATATCAGCAGATGAGGTCGACGACGGAGATCCTGCAAGCTATAATTTTGCATTTGTTGACGACGGGACCGGTGATATGCTTGCTGGAACATATTCTCGTTTTGCAACTCAAACTGACGCATTCGGATGTGAAAGTAATCCTTCTGAGGTAACACTTACCATAACATCATGCCCGGCACCGGCACCAAAGGTTGCAAATTATCATGCCTGCGAAGGAGATGCTCCGGTGAATTTGGGAGTAGAATCAGGAAATGGCAATATTGGTGTAACATTTGGCTGGTGGCTCAATCAATCAGCTACAACACCGGCACCAATTGCGGGAACAGAAGATGCAACCGGAATAACATGGAACGGTCACAGCTTTACAACAGACGGGACATACACTGTATATGTAGCCGAATACGATAATGTAGAATCCTGTTATGGTCCTGCAACAGCGGTAACAATCAATGTACATGGAATACCAAACCCAACTATAACAGACCCCGGCATGATTTGTTATTCAACATCAACGATAGATATTTCATATACACCTCAATCCAACTCAACAACAAATGCTATTTTGAATGTTGATAATGGTACCCTAACGGGTTCACAATGGATACCATATTTTACTACCGGGACGGGTGTTACAAATTCTGAATTTACTCTCTCTGTTGACCGATTATGGGGAACCAGTGGTATTGATACAACAGCAAATTGTTCAAACAGTTCAAATCTTACAGTTAGTGTTACCAATATTGAAGCATTGACCGGAACCGGCATTGGCACAGCCATTATACACGGCGGAGCAGATATTATAAATTTACCTGACATGGAATTACTTTTAGAAGGTGATTCTTTGGAGATACTTGATTCAACCTCGACAATAATTAGCACCAATCCAACAACACAAATGTATCCGTCAATAATTGATGATATTGGGACATATTCATATACAACCCGACAATATTTAAACGGATGTGTAAGTCCTCATGCTCCTTCAGAATGGCATATTGTGAATTGCCCTACTTTAGCACCACAACCTAAGGATACAGTTTTATGCTATGATGAAAACATGCCACTTATTCGTTCAAACGCAATTGGAGCATCACCATCATACACCAATTTTGAATGGAGAGACAGTACCAACACCATTATCTCCACAAATGAAAATCTTGATTTATCTCTTATAAACGGTTATTCTTCTAGTGGCACACACACATTTACGGTTTCATACGAAGATGATGATTTAGCAAGTGGCACATGTCGCGGACCTGAAGCTACGGTAACAATGAGAATAAATCCCGAACCAACATTTACCATCTCTCTCAGCACACAAACAGCTTGTTATGATGGGAATAATGTTGAAATAAGTCTTTCACCAACCGGGAGCAATACCCTTTCAAGTGTTGACTACACACTGAGCGGTGCAAGCGATGAAAATACTGCAATTCAAACCTCAGGATTGAGCGGGTTTATCAATCCCGACGATACACGGGTGGGAGTAAATGTTTCGGCTACAGCCCTCAGCTCTTACACTATTCAAGCCGACGTGACTGATTTAAAAGGGTGTACATCCTCGAACACCGAAGCGCTAAATATTCAATATATTGCTCCACCTACCGGAACTGGTATTGGAACAGGGAACAATGTGTTATGGGGAATTTCAGATATTGCAAATCTTCCCAATCTTGCAATAAACACAAGCGACACTCCCGATGAAATTTCTATTCTCGACTCTGTGGATGCTGAAATTGGAACCCTAGCAACTCAACCGCTCACCTTATATAATACCCACATTTCGGGTATCGGTTATTACGAATTTGAAGTACGTCAAAGCATTAACTCCTGTGTAAGCAATCCTGCCGTTTCTCAGTGGAATATTGTAGATTGTCCAACTCCGGCTCCTGTCCCACGAGACACTGCCATTTGCGAAGGCAATCAGTTACCCCTAATACCATCTAATATTACAAGCCCCACGGCAACAAATATTATATGGATTGACCCCAACGGAAACGAACTTTCATACGACACAGAACTGAATTTCACAAACACATTAGCATCATCAACTTACGATTTCACCGAAGCTGGTGAACATACCATTTCAGTTTCATTTGAAGACGAAGACCTCTCCGGAGCTCTTTGTCGCGGACCTCAAACATCTATTACTCTTACCGTGAATCCCGAACCAACATTTACCATCTCTCTCAGCACACAAACAGCTTGTTATGATGGGGATAATGTTGAAATAAGTCTTTCACCAACCGGGAGCAATACCCTTTCAAGTGTTGACTACACACTGAGCGGTGCAAGCGATGAAAATACTGCAATTCAAACCTCAGGATTGAGCGGTTTTATCAATCCCGACGATACACGGGTGGGAGCAGATGCTTCGGCTACAGCCCTCAGCTCATACACTATTCAAGCCAACGTGACTGATTCAAAAGGGTGTACATCCTCGAACACCGAAGCGGTAAATATTCAATATGTTGCTGCTCCCGAAACGGAAGATTATTTTGCAGTAACCACAAATCCAACTCAAGTATCCCTCACTCCAATTGGCAACAGTATACAATATTATACAAGTTCGAATCCGGAAAATACAACTGCAATAGCAAATGGCAGTCCGTGGAATATACCAACAACAAACAATGGTAATTTTTATATTAATCCGGAAAATATACATTATAGTTATCTCTATGCAACACAAACGGAACAAGGCTGTGAAAGCGAAACATCTCCTATTCTCATAGAGATTATTAATTGTCCGGTTCCTCGACCAGGTGCAAACTCGTTTACAATATGTGACTATAATTCTACTCCTACATTAGAGGCAATTGCAGGCACAAATTGGCCTGCATCTGCTCCCGAAATTGGTCCGACAGATTTCAGGTGGTTTACTCAAAAAACAAGCAATCCGGATGATGCAACACAGGTTTCAATTAGTCAAACATTTACACCAGGCAATGTATTCGTTGATGAAATAAACACATGGTATGTCGCACAATATGATGAAGGTTACGACTGTATGGGAGAATCAAAAACAGTTAATATTACCGTAAATTCATCCCCCGAAGTTACTCTACGAAACAATCCGTACATTTGTGAAGGAGACCCTTTACCGAGCATTTCCGTACAACAAGCAATCGATACAGTTTATTGGTACGACACAGAACCAACACAACGTCCGCCGGAAACACCGGAAATAGCTACCGGAGTAAGCTATACAATAGCCGACACATACAAAACTCCCGACACATATACTTTTTATGCAATGCATAAAAGCCAAAATTGTTGGAGTAATCCCTCACAGACCCTATTTGCAATTCACGAAAAACCACAAAATCCGGAAATAGAAAATCTATCGCAATGCGAAAATGATATTATTGCAATGGAAGCAACAGCGGACAAGCCGGATGATCAAATATATTGGTACTCACAACACATGGCTTTATTACAGGAAAACACACCGGAATATATACCTGAAAATTCACGATTACAGATTGACAATACCACAACATTTAATATTCAAGCAATCAATTCATTTGCTTGTAAAAGTGATATTATTCCCGTATTGTATGAATTAAAATCTATTCCCGAACCACCGGAAATACTTAAATCAGAATATTGTATATCGGACACCATACAAGAAGAAATAACAGCAATAGGAACTCACATTAATTGGTATAGTTCCGATAATTTACGTATTCCTGCATGCGAAAATCAATCACATTGCACCCATTTAGGTATTTCAACCGAAGGTGAATACACTGTTGGCGTTTCGCAAACTATTAATGGATGCGAAAGCGAAATTGGACAATACGACCTCATTGTTGCTCCATTTCCACAACCGGAAATTAAGGGAAAAAAACAAGTATGTGAAAACTCATATGGAGAATTATATTATATAGAAGACAATGGCTCCGATAATACATATGAATGGCAGGTAAGTAACAATCGGGTATCGTATGCTGTTGGTATTAAAAAAACTATTCGAATAGATTGGGATGTTCCCGGATATGACACCTTAATTGTTCATAAAACAAATCCGTACGGCTGTTTAGGAATAGACACAACATATATCGAAGTAGCAGAAACACCAATTGCAGATTTCGAATGGTCATTGCCGGGAGCAGGTCAAATAGCTGAGTTTACAAACACTTCTCATCAAGAAAACATACAGAGAATTGACAAAGAAATAGAATTAACCTCATATTGGTTATTTGGAAGAGATTGGATTGATACCGTACCATATATTCAAACACCCGAAACATTTGAAGAAAAAATCCGGACAGAATATGTATATGGAAATTACACCGTAAATTTAACAGTAGAAAACGAATATGGTTGTTCAAATTCCATTAGCAAAGATATATTTGTCGACATCAAAACCGGACTTTTTGTGCCGAACGCATTTGCACCAAACAGTCCATCATTAGGAGTTCGAGAATTTATACCCTCCGGATTCAACCTCCAAGAATATGAAATAATAATTTATGATGTTTGGGGTAATACCGTATGGTATTCCAACAAGCTAACCAAATCGGGTAGTCCTGCGGAAGGATGGGACGGTACATATAACGGAAAATCGCTCAAATCAGACACCTATATATGGAAAATAAATGCTACTTTTGTAAATGGAGTTGTGTGGAAAGGCTTAGCGGATAACAAGGGCAAACACTCAATTTTTGGAACAGTTTTATTAATTAAATAAAAAAAATCATTTTTTTTACAATAAATCAAAACTTTATAAGTAATTTGCGGTCTTTAATAATAAATAATTTAATACAATGAACAACGGAAAAGTAAAATTTTTCAATAAGACTAAAGGTTTTGGTTTTATTGCTGAAGAAGAAACAGGCAAAGAATATTTTGTACATGTTTCAGGATTAATTGATGAAATTGATGAAAATGATGAAGTAGAATTTGATTTGCAAGAAGGTAAAAAAGGATTAAATGCGGTAAACGTAAAATTATTATAATTCAATCAATAATCATTTAAATCTAAGCCGACTCTTATTTAAGAGCCGGCTTTTTTTTTGGAATTTCTCATGCAAAAAACCGTATAAAGTATTTTTTTACAAATTGAGTTTACAATAAAACTATTGTGAAAATGAAGAGTTTTTAGTATTATTACATATTCAAATAATTCAATAAAAAAAACCTATGTTAAAATATCTATTCACACTTTTCACCTTTTGCTCTGTGCTTTACACCTCAGCACAAGATACTATTACAAACACCTGGAAAAATGGTCAAATAAGCAGTAAAGGATATTTACGTGATGGTACTGAAAATGGATTATGGACATATTGGGATTCGCTGGGCAACAAGGCTCAGGAAAGTTCTTTTTTACGAGGACGTTTGCATGGTCCGACAATATTATTCAGTGAAGAAACCGGAAATAAATTATACGAAACCAACTATTATTTAAACAAAAAACAAGGGCAATATAAAGAATGGTTTGATAATGGAGAAATTGCCGTTGAAGGATATTTCAAAAATGGAGAACAAGATAGTGTGTGGAAATATTATTATAGATCGGGGCAATTACACAAAGAATTACTCTACCTGAATCCCGATACCGTTCTACTCATGAGGTATTGCTTAAAACGAGGCTGCTCAATTGTCAATGGCAATGGCAGCTATAAAACATTTTGGCCAAACAATACAGTTAAAGAAAATGGTGCCTATAAAAATGGTTATCCTCATGGGAAATGGGAAATATTCTACGAAGATGGCACCCTTAAAGCAAAAGGAGCTTATAAATTGGGTGAAAAAATTGGAAATTGGATTGAAAATTACCCTGACGGTTCTCCAAAAGAACGCATGAACCACACAAGCGGAAAATACGAACTTTGGCATCCTAACGGGCTTAAACATGTAGATGGATTTCTACAAAATGAAGAGAAAGATTCTCTTTGGCACACATGGAATAAACAAGGGGTTCGCATTGCTGAAAATAGATTTGAGAATGGTGAATTTCATGGAAGACAGTACACATGGTTTACCGATTCATGCATTAAATCAGAATTAACATACCAACACGGATTGAAAAACGGATTTGCCCGCTGGTGGCTTCCCGACAGTATTGTTGATATGGAAGGCTCCTTTTTAAATGACTTACAAGAAGGCACATGGATTTATTGGCAAGGAGACAGCATTATTGGAAATACCGGAAGCTATATACAAGGAAATATGCATGAAGAATGGACTTGGTATTATGATGATGGAAAATCTGTGTGGAAAAAAGGTTCATACGAACACGGCAAAAAATCAGGAGAATGGAATTTTTTCTATAAAAACGGACACATGCGAAGTCAAGGTTTCTACAAAAATGATAAACAAGATGGCACATACACCGAATGGTTCAAAAACGGGAACGTCGAAACTATTGGCTATTTTTCTGAAGGAAATATGACCGGCACATGGCAATCATGGTTTGAAGAACCCGAAAACCAATTGAAATATTCAATTGATTATGAAAATGGTCTTAAAAATGGCATTGAAAAATATTGGAATCAAGATGGCAATTTACGTTCTGAAAAGCATTACCAAAATGGCGAACTTCATGGTGAATTTAAAACATATTTTTTATCCGGCAAACCAAATATTTTTGGAGAATATGATTCGGGAAGAATGACCGGAATCTGGAAATATTTCAACGAAAGTGGAATCTGCGAACGAGAACAGCATTTCAAAAATGGTCTTCCTCACGGAAATTGGATTATTCGATACAAAGAAGGACCTGTACGCGAAGAAATATCATATAAAAATGGTAATCGACACGGAAATTACAAATACTATTCTCGAAAAGGGAAATTATTATATCACGTAAAATATAAAAATGGAACTATTGCAAAAGTAAAAGTAGATAACCGAAAAAAAGAAGAACAAGTTCGCTAATTTTACGTACATGAAAAACATGAAAGCTATAGTAATAATACCTGCAAGGTACGGATCTACACGTTTTCCGGGCAAACCTTTAGTGAAAATTAAAGGCAAAACAATGATTCAACGTGTGTACGAACAAGCAAAACAAGTAATAGATGATGTGTGGGTTGCAACTGATGACCTTCGCATAGAATCGGCAGTTGCAAAATTTGGGGGACAATCAGTTATGACCTCATCAAAGCATGTAAGTGGAACTGACCGTATTGCCGAGGCATTTAGTTCGATTGAAAATAATGAAGATTTTTCTATTGTAATCAACATTCAAGGTGACGAACCGTTTATTGAACCCTCACAAATAGAACAGCTTTTTAAATTGTGTTCCGACCCAAAAGCACAAATTGCAACGCTCATAAAAAAAATAACAACGGTTGATGATTTATTTAATCCGAACAAACCGAAAGTTATTCGAGATGTATTTGATAATGCAATTTATTTTAGCCGCTCTCCTATTCCTTTTTTTAGAGATTTAGAAAAAGCACAATGGTACAAAGCACATACATTCTATAAACATATAGGCGTGTATGCATATAAATCGGATGTTTTAAAAGAAATTACAAACCTCATTCCCACCGAACTTGAAAAAGCTGAAAGTCTCGAACAACTCCGATGGATTGAAAACAGATATACCATTAAAACAGGTATTACGAAATACGAAAACCTTTCCGTTGACACCGAAGATGATCTAAATGAGATTTTACAAAAAATGAAATAAACAAAACTATAAAAATTCACAAAAATCTCTATTTGTACATCAACTACATTAGAAAATATATGTAGTTTTACCATAAATTTAAAATTGTCTCTATTATGTCAACGGCAAAT
Organism: Bacteroidales bacterium; assembly: GCA_027858745.1. Taxonomy (GTDB): domain Bacteria; phylum Bacteroidota; class Bacteroidia; order Bacteroidales; family UBA1715; genus JAQICB01. The sequence goes on along the minus strand of JAQICB010000053.1, from coordinate 26,604 downwards.
ACTGTTTCTGCAAAAGTTGTAACTACACATGTGTTAAGTGAGATGAAGTTACGTGGTGAAAAAATCGCCATGCTTACTGCATACGATTACTCAATGGCTCGTATTCTCGACAATGCCGGCATTGATGTTATATTAGTCGGTGATTCAGCATCAAATGTAATGGCCGGAAATATTACAACCTTACCTATAACTCTTGACCAAATGATTTATCATGCAGCATCCGTTCATAATGCTGTTTCACGTGCATTAGTTGTCGTTGATTTACCGTTTGGTTCATATCAAGGTAATTCGCTTGAAGCTCTCCAATCTGCAATTCGCGTCATGAAAGAAACCGGTTGTGCAGCAGTAAAATTAGAAGGGGGCATCGAAATTATTGATTCAATAAAACGTATTATTTCTGCCGGAATTCCCATAATGGGACATTTAGGCTTAATGCCACAATCAATACATAAATTCGGCACCTACACCGTTCGTGCAAAACACGACGAAGAAGCTGAAAAATTAATTACTGATGCAAAATTACTTGAAGAAGCAGGTTGTTTTGCGATTGTTCTTGAAAAAATCCCGGCCGACCTTGCCGGTGTTATAGCACGAGAATTAAAAATTCCTGTTATTGGCATTGGTGCAGGACCACAAACGGATGGTCAAGTTCTTGTACTGCATGATATGCTTGGGATAAATCAAGACTTTTCTCCCCGATTTCTACGTCGATATCATAATCTTTATGCAGAAATTACCGGTTCGGTCACAACATACATCAACGACGTAAAATCTTCTGACTTCCCGAACGAACGTGAACAATATTAACTATGTTTAAAGTTCTCTTTGAAGATAATCATCTTATTGCCGTCTCTAAAGACAATAATACGCTTGTGCATTCAGATAAAACAGGCGACACTACGCTTGAAGAAGAAGTAAAAGCCTATATCAAAGAAAAATACAATAAACCGGGTAATGTTTTTCTAGGGGTAATTCACCGTATAGACAGACCAGTAAGCGGCATTGTGCTTTTTGCAAAAACAAGTAAAGCTTTAGGGCGAATGAATGAACTGTTTAAACACAAACAAATATCAAAATCGTATTATGCTATTGTTGAAAACATTCCCCATAAACATTCTGCCACACTTACACATTTTATAACCCGCAATCATACAAAAAATAAATCATTTGTTTCCGGCAAGGAAGTAGCAAACAGCAAACAAGCATCGCTCTGCTATACACACATAGGGTCTTCAGAACGATACCATTTACTTCATGTTGATTTGCATACGGGCAGACATCATCAAATTCGAGCACAACTTTCATCAATAGGGTGCTGTATAAAAGGCGACTTAAAATACGGTGCACGAAGAAGTAATCCCGACGGTGGTATTTCATTACACGCATACTCTGTATCATTTACCCATCCGGTTACAAAAGAAAAAATAGACATTATTGCAGCATTTCCTCAAGAAACTCTTTGGAACGAATTCAGTACTATGATTTAATTAACATGAGTTAAATATTACTTTAATTTTTTATGAAAAAAATTGTACAATTAATCTATTTCACTACTATTTCATTAGCTCTCCTAGCACAAGAAAACAAGCCCTTTACTTCAAGTATTTCGGGATATGTAAAGAATGACGTTTTTTATGACACACGAGAAACCGTATCTGCTCGCGATGGTCATTTCCTTCTATGGCCAAGTCCTATCGCATTAGACTCTTCAAATACCGACATGAATAATATTGCTCAACTAAACATGCTTGCTATTCAAAGTCGTATAACATTTCGTTTTTCTGGACCTGATGTCTTAGGGGCTCACACAAGCGGACTTATTGAAGGGGATTTTTTCGGAAATGCATCAATCAACAGCCTTCGTCTTCGCCACGCTTTTGTGAAATTAAATTGGGAACACACAGAACTTATATCAGGACAGTATTGGAATCCGCTTTTTGTAACAAGCTGCTTCCCGGGAACTATTTCATTCAACACCGGCACACCATTTAATTCATTTGCACGTAACCCGCAATTACGCATAACACATACTTTGGGGAACATTTCATTTACCGGTGCACTCCTCTCTCAAGTAGACAATGTTTCTCGCAGCATTAACAATACCAAATCATCTACCTACCTTCGACAATCTGTTATTCCGGATGCACATCTGCAATTTGCTTATGCAACGAAAAACGATTCTACTCAGAGGTCTTTCACCTGTGGTGGTGGCATTGCTTACAAACAAATAACACCTCGTAATACATCTACTGTTGACAGTATAATTTACACTATTGATGAGTCTGTAAAAGGGCTAACTGCGGTAGTGTTTTCTAAAATACAAACATCCCTACTTACCATTAAAATCTCAATGAGATATGGAGAAAACATTCCCGACATTACTGCACCGGGTGGATTTGCAGTAAAAAATGTTTCGGATACAATTACCGGCAAAAGCGAATACACACCATTAACCAGCCTTTCATATTGGGGAGAAATACATACAAATGGAGATTATTGGGAATTTGGCGTGTTTGGTGGGCTTTTCACGAACACCGGAACAAAAGAAAAAATGAATAGTGCGACAAATCCGGTATATGGTTTAGCTACAAATATAACACGTTTATATCGTGTTTCACCTCGTGTTATGTATACAATAAACAAATTCCGTGTGGGTTTAGAGTATGAATACACCGGAGCTGTGTACGGGAAGAATTTTAATGCAAATTATAAAGCACATTCATTGAGCGATGTTTCAAATTCTCGTATTTTATTTACAACCGTATATTCATTCTAAAAAATTGCAATTCATAAAAATGATTACACAAAAAAACCTCATCATTTATGTATGACGAGGTTTTTTTTATATGTATAATAAAAATCAGCTTATTCAATAATCGCTTTCATTGCAGACATAGCTTCGCGAAGTTCTTCTCCAGAAACTTCAATATCGTGCCAACGAATTTCTTCATTAATACAAACCAATTCTTTATTGTCAACTTTATTTGTTTTTCCGGCATTAAAATCATTACCAATAACGTCAGTATCAATTTTACTCATAAAATCAGATAATAACGGACGACATGCATGGTCAAATAAATAGCAACCATACTCAGCTGTATCAGAAATCACCCGGTTCATTTCGTATAATTTTTTACGAGCAATTGTGTTCGCAATAAGAGGAGTTTCGTGAAGAGACTCATAATATGCAGATTCAGGTTTAATTCCCGATTCGGTCATTACCTCAAAAGCTAATTCTACACCTGCTTTTACAAACGCAACCATAAGAACACCCTTATCAAAATATTCTTGTTCTGTTATTGAATCGCTTGTAGCCTCTGTTTTTTCAAAAGCAGTTTGACCGGTTTGTTCACGCCATTTTAATAAATTAGCATCATCATTTGCCCAATCCTTCATCATTGTTTCAGAGAATGAACCAGAAAGAATATTATCTTGATGTTTTTCGAACAATGGACGCATAATAGTTTTCAATTCTTGTGCTAAGTTAAATGCTTTTACTTTCGCAGGATTTGAAAGTCTATCCATCATATGAGTAATACCACCGATTTTGAGAGCTTCGGTAATAACTTCCCAACCATATTGAACAAATTTTGCAGCCCATTTTGCATCAACACCTTTTTCAATCATTTTGTCGAAACACAATAAAGAACCTGATTGTAACAAACCACATAAAATTGTTTGCTCACCCATTAAGTCAGATTTCACCTCAGCAACAAAAGAAGAATGAAGAACTCCGGCTTTGTGTCCACCAGTTCCAACACAATATGCTTTTGCAATTTCAAGACCGTCAGCATTTGGGTCGTTTTCACGGTGAACCGCAATAAGTGTTGGCACACCAAAACCACGTAAAAACTCTGCACGAACTTCAGAAGCAGGAGATTTAGGAGCGACCATAATTACGGTAATATCTTCACGTATTTTCATACCTTCTTCTACAATATTGAAACCGTGAGAGTATGACAAACATGCACCTTTTTTAATTAATGGCATAATTTGATTTACAACAGGGGTATGATACTTATCCGGTGTAAGATTTAATATTAAATCACCTTTTGGCACAAGTTTTTCAATAGTTTCTACTTCAAAACCATTTTCTTTTGCATTTTTATATGAAATTTGGTTTTCGTCAATTTCCAACTTTCGTAGTGCATATGACACATCAAGACCACTGTCTCTCATGTTAAGACCTTGAGCTAATCCCTGAGCACCGCAACCAACTACAACAATTTTTTTACCTTTCAAATATTCAACACCATTGTTAAATTCTGAACTTTCCATAAAATCACATTTTCCTAATTCCTGATTTTGAACACGGAAAGGAAGTGAGCTAAAATAATTTCCCATATTTTACTATATTGATTAATTATACTTTATTTACTTAATACACTGGACATTTGCACAGTATGTTCTTTTTTTAAGGATACAAACTTAAAGATATTTTATGAAAATATGGGTTTAATGTACCTAATTTTTTAATTTATTTTACTCATTTCAATGAGTATAAAATACATGGTCAGTTCACCGTGTTCTTTTAAGTCCGGATTATTATACTAAAAAAAATTAATCAATTAAAATAACCTCTTTATTTTTCATTCCGCCAACTCGTTTTCGTTTCCATGTGCCGGTAAAATAATAAATTGTAGAGAAGACCATCCCAATAAACCATCCCATTGGTATACCCCACCAAATGCCGACTTCACCAAAATGCTGTGAAAGAAAATGAGCAGTCGGCACCCGAATAATCCATAATGCAAACAGTGTTACAAACATAGGAATGATAGTATCGCCTGCTCCGCGCAATGCTGCATTGGAAATAAACAAAATAGTAAACACCACATAAAACGGACTTACTATAGCTAGGTATTGAGCACCATAGGGTAAAATATTTTGCTCGTTTGTAAACAAGCTCATAATTTCTGTTCGAAACAATAATAAAAAACTTGAAATGACAACAGAAATTATAACTCCCATAATAATCGTTATTTTATATCCTCGCTCTACCCGCTCAATTTTTCGTGCCCCAAGATTTTGACCGACAAAACTTGAAAAAGCAGAAGCTAAGGCAATTGCAGGAACAGCACACAACATGTCTATTCGCGACGTGACCGAATATGCAGCAACAACGACGGTTCCAAAACGAGACACAATTGACATCAATGCCACATTTCCAAGCCCAACAAAAGCTTGTTGAAAACCCGAAGGCAAACCAATCCGAACACTTTCTTTAAAAATTTCTTTATCGAATCGCAATCCAAAAGTATATTTAATGAGGGGATGCGTACGATTTAAATAGATAACAACTGCAATAAATGTGCTTGTTTGAGCAATTACCGTTGCCCACGCAACTCCGGCTATGCCGGTTTTAAGCACCACAATAAACAATAAATCGAGTAAAATATTTAATACGCTCGCAACAATTAACACATACAATGGGGTTTTGGAATCACCAACTCCACGAAGAATGGAACTGACCCCATGATATCCGAACATTCCCATAAATCCGACACTATAAATTTGCATATATGTTACCGCATCGGGTATTACTTCTTCGGGAAGATTAATAAATACAAAAATCGGTTCTGCAAGGGTAATGCCAATTACACTCACAATTATAGCACAAACAAATAGAAAAATATTATTTGTTTCTATAGCCTCATTAATACCTTTATAATTTTTATTACCAAAAAAATGTGATATGATAATTGTTCCGCCATTCGAAATCCCCACCACAAAAGAAATGAGAAAAAAGATAACCGGAAAAGCAGCACCAATAGCTGCCAGACCTTGTTCTCCATTTTCCAAAAATTTACCAACTATAATACTATCAACTACACTATATAATTGTTGTATTACTAATCCGATAATAAGTGGGATGGCAAATTTATATATAAGTCGAAACTCGTTTCCTTCTGTAAAATCTTTCATGAATACATAAAAATTTCCAACAAAGGTATACTTTTATTTTTTGTGCACACGTGAAAAGAAAAAGGATTTTTGTGCATCTTTTTCTCTTTTGGTACGAGCAACAAAAAGAGGTTTCATGGTATATGGATTAAGTCCGGTATAAAACATAACGGTAGCTAAAGTCATAGGTGTTGGTGTAAAATCCTGTACTTGCTCAGCATACAAATTATATTGAAAAAAGGTCTGAGACAATTTTCTCATATCATTCACCGTACAGCCCGGATGAGCAGAAATAAAATATGGTATTAATTGTTGTCGTTTACCCGCCTGATTATTATACTTTTCAAAATCTTTTTTAAATTTCAAAAAAGACGTAAAATCGGGTTTCCGCATAGATTGCAACACATTCGATTCGGTATGTTCAGGTGCAACTTTTAATCGACCGGAAATATGATGCTGAATCAAATCTTTCATATATCGATGTTCTCCCGGCGCCTGTTGCAATAAATCTAAACGAATGCCACTACCAATGGTAACATGTTTAATTCCATCAATTTTACGAGCAGCAGCATACAAATTAACGAGTGGCATATGATCATCATTTAAATTTGAACATTTAGCAGGAAAAATACATGAAGCACGGCTACATTTTTTACACACATCTATATTTTTCCCACGCATCATATACATATTGGCAGATGGTCCTCCCAAATCGGTAATATGTTTATCAAAATCGGGTACGCGAGAAATGTTCTCTAACTCATGAATAACGGATTCCTGACTTCTACTGGCTACAAACTTACCTTGATGAGCCGAAATAGTACAAAAACTACAGCCACCAAAACAACCTCGATGAATAGTTACCGAATATTTTATCATTTCATATGCAGGAATCGGTTTTTTTGCATTATACCTCGGATGCGGTTTTCGGGTAAAAGGCAAGCGATATATTTCATCTAATTCTTGCATGCTAATACCCGAAGATTCATAATGGGGATTTGTAACCACATATTCAGAAGCAACCTGTTGAATAAGAGTTGTGCCCTTCCAAGCATTTGAATTGTGCTCTATATGAACAAAGTTTTGTGCAAATTTCTTTTTATCGCGTGCACAGTCCTCGTGAGATGATAATTGAATATATTCAGTACAATGAGAAGGAATAGATTGTGTTACAAAAGCTGTATGTGGAAGAGATTGCAATTTACTTACGGCAACACCACGTGAAAGCTCTTGTGCAATCTGCAAAATAACTTTTTCTCCCATACCATAAACCAACATATCGGCATGCGAATCAATCAAAATAGGTTTTCGTAGCATCTCCAACCAATAATCATAGTGCGTAAATCGCCTGAGCGATGCTTCAATTCCACCAATCACCACCGGAACATCGGGATATAGTTTCTTTAAAATTGTCGAATATACCGTTACGGCATAATCGGGGCGTTGCTTTATAGTTCCGCCTGCTGTGTAGGCATCTTGCGAACGCAAGCGTTTGGTTGCTGTGTAATGATTTACCATGGAATCCATAGCTCCGGCACTTACACCAAAAAACAAACGAGGTGTTCCTAATTTTTTAAAATCACGCAAATCATCTTGCCAATTCGGCTGAGGAATAACTGCAACGCGGAAACCATGTTTTTCAAGAACACGAGCAATTATAGCAATACCAAAAGAAGGGTGATCGATATATGCATCACCGGTAATTAAAATAACATCAATATAATCCCAGCCGAGTTTATCGACTTCTTTTTTGGACGTAGGTAAAAACATGGGTAAATATCTAAAAAAATTTAGTGATAATTGATAGTGATATAGAAAATTTATGTATTTTTAAAAAAGTAAAATATAAAAAATGAAATCTATCCAACGCGTCACTCAGACAATTATTTTATCAACACTTATTGTCACAGCCTTTTTTTCTTGTAACACAAAACCCGAATTATCTAAAGACTATCTTCAAGGTGAATGGGAATGCTACGATTATGTTTTACAAGATACAAATCTCAATTCTCATGAAATAAAACAAATCCGTTCTACTGTTCTTTCTACCTCATATATTTTTGAAGACACCGTACTTCACATACAAAATCAATATGTACATGTGGCTTGTGCCTGTGAATATGATTTTGAACAGAAAAAAATTGCATATAGCCAAATAAACAACTCGTACATTCAACCCTCTGAGTTTATTATTTCGGACTATACCGAAAACACAATGATACTCAATCAAATAGTTTCTGACACAAAATCACGTATTTTTCTGCAAAGAAAAACATCACAAAAAGAATAAGCCTTTAATTATCTACCTTAAGATCCAAAAAAAGAAAATGCTTCATACACCAAAAAAACCGGCCAAATAAGAGCTTTCAAAAAACCTAATACTCCAGCCATAAAAGAGCCTGCGGTAGAAATATAGTAAATGGCAGCTCCAATTAAACCTAAACCGTAGACAGCTCCTGAAGGAGCATTGTTGTTAATGTGTTCACTCATAATTATTTATATTATTACATTAGTATTGTAAATCTACATTTTTTAGAACGAAAAACAAACAACATTACATTGTTTTAAACAGTCCTTTACAAGCCAATGCACACAGAATTTTATTTGTTTTCCTGTTATATCCGCGAGGACAAAGAAAAAACGAACGAAAAATTGCAGTATACATTTTCAGAAAATTCTTGTTTTTTTGATAATATTGAGCAATATGAAAATAGCACATACTATATAATCGCCATTTTGAAAAAAGAGGAATACGAGAGCGAAGTTCTTTTTTCGAAAAAATTCTCCGATAATTTTCTAATTCTTTAAATGGTTTTAAACTATCGCCACCGGTGAAAGAATCGGGATGATTAACATACACCGTTGTCCTAGCAGGAATTTGAACAATAGGATATGCACATGCTATACGTGCCGCAAAATCAACATCCTCACACACATAGACATCTGGGTCAAATTGGATATGTTTACAAATATCTGCATGCACACACATTCTTTGGGGATTAAATGTATACGTTACAATATAATGAAAAACATTATAATTCTCAATAGGTGGACACACACGTTTTGAACGAACATTTAACTTTTCATCAAATGCATTTGTAAAAAAAAGTACCTGCGGCTTCGATAAATTTTGAATTTCATTATAAAGTTCTTCCAAATGAAATGGCAAATGATAATCATCACTATCAATAAAACAAATATAAGTACCCGAAGCTCTTTCAATACCAACATTTCGAGAACGACATCGCTCAAGATTTTTTTCATTTCGAAGATAGACAATTCGGGAGTCCGAATAAGACTTGATACATGAAACTGTATTATCTGTTGATGCATCATCAACAATAATCAACTCAAAATCTTCAAATGTTTGACTTAAAACACTTTCAATTGCTTTTGGCAACATATGTGCCCTGTTGTACGTTGGCAGTACAATTGAAAAAAAGGGCATACACGAAGGTTAAAATTTCAAAATAAATTGCGGTCCAATATGAGCACCGAGAAGAGATTCCTCTTCGGCTGAAACATAAAAACCACCTCGCAAACCAATCTCTAAATAATCAGTTGGTAAATACTGAAGACTAAAAATAAGCGGCATCGCAAACAGCGTACGGATTTCTTGTACATAGCCTGCTGAAATCGTCTCTCCGAAAACAGCATTCCCCAACACAGGATACACAATAGTTTCGGAATAGGTAGAAATACCGGAAAACGCAGAAACCGTAATAAAGCGAGAAAGCGGATACGTATATCCAAGATTAAATCCCACTTGAATTAAGAAAATATCCGCATTTGTACTGTCATCTTGTCGATTGTATGATGGGAAATTCGAACGTGTATTGTCATAATATCTATTTCTCCCAAAATTCATATGCTGCCCTATAGACCAATTGCCATTGAGCATATAAGAAAAATCTACGGAGATATTTTCACCTGCACGTACCTCGTTGTACGATTGATTACTCAAATAATACCCACCTTGAAGCGTTAATTTAGTACGTCGCTCTCCGGCAGACAATATTGTTGAAGTTTTTTTATCAGAATCAGAGGTGTCTTCCTGTGAAAAAACAGATATTGGAAACAATACTAAACATATACATAACCACGCTAATCCATATACTTTCATAAGTCTTTGATTTAAAATAAACAATATGTAAATATACACATATTAAATGATTTAATAAATATGATACTCTTACTTTTTATCTATCTCCAAACGAATGAATGAAACCAATTCTTGGGCATTGATTTTATTTTGAGCAACATTGGGATGCCAATCAGCACCATACCCGACACTTCCTTGTTGGGATAAAACACAGACTGAAACCTGCAATGAATTAATTTTTTGAACTATTTCTTGTAGCCATGTAATTTGATTTGCTCTATTTTCACCTTCCAACATTTGACTTGAAACCAACACAAATTGCGACTGCGGATACTGTGCTAACAGATATGTAAGAAATTCTAAATAATACCTAATATAGAGCTTTTTTTGAGCACCAAGTGGAGGGCTAAAATCATTTGTTCCGAGATTAATCACAAAAATGTCAGGAAAAAACCGGCTATGACTCCACACAGCTGAAGGTTTCAATGCAAGAGTACGCCGAAACACTTCTGGCATACAATCTTGATTGAACAAAGTATCTTCCCAATTTCTATATATTCCCTTTCCAGAGTACGCTATCAAATGATATTCTGCATTAAGCGAACGAGCAGCAATTGCGGCATACGACATATATGCATTTTCTGTTTTAGCTGTAAAAGATTGTTCTGCATTGTGTGCTTCGTTACCATATCCACAGGTAATAGAATTTCCAATAAAAAGCATGTTTCGTTCTCCTGTTGGAATAGAAGAAAAACGAGCATCTTTCTCACATTCAAATCCTAAAAAACCCATATTCCCAATCTGACCTTCGGTACGTTTTACCAAAGAAATTGTACGCAACTTTCTATCAGGAAATTTTGCAAGCACATATCTTTTTTTTTCAGAAGACGAAAGTTTGACCGTTGCATAAATAGAGTCATCAACTATAACTTCAATGTAATTCGGTTCAGCAGTATCTATAGCATAATCACGTAAATAAGCATATACATATTGTGAGTTTGTGTGTATCGAAATAGACGAGGCCGGAAAAGAACAAATATATTCGTGGGAATTAGTTGTATCAAACCTTCCCATATATGAAATATGTGGAGAATTCGTAGGTGTTATTTGTGACAATGCCAGACCGAAAAAGGATATACACATTAATAATAAATTCATTCCACAAGAGAATATGAAATTAATGAATATGTTTTCATATAACCATACGTGATTCGTTCTTTAATAGGTAAACTCAAATCAATTGTACCTTGAGTTGGTTGAGATTCAATATTAATATCTGTTTTTGAGCACAATCCTACGCCACGAGCATACCGTTCCTCTTGAAAAATATAAGAATATAACGATTCAAATTTCTGTTGTTCAACAACAATGGTAGAATCACTATTAAAAACCTCTGACTGATATGGAACATCAATATCTGAATACATATATGTCTTCTCATCTCCAAGATTATATATATTTACATCCCAATACATGTTTCTAGAAATCGGATATCGGAGCAATACCGTTTCGGTATTATTATCGAGCATTACAACCTCATTATCGAGCTTACGTACAGCAATATTTTTACTTGGAAACCATCCGGAACTGTCTACACATGAATCTTGTTGAACAACAAATGTAGTATAATCGAGCGTATCAACTATGATATCAGTAACTCTTTGTCGCAACCAATAATGAACCGTATCATAAATTTCAGTTGGCTTATCAATACGAATTGAGGTAACAGAATACACATATTCATATCCAAGCTGCATGGGATAATATTTATCTGAAGTATCTTCGGGAATCGCAGTTTCTTTGGTACATGAAAGAACGGTCAACACAAAAAATAAAAAAAGAGGAAGAACATGTTTCATGTTTATTTTATTATTTAACTATCATAAGATAACTCCTCACTATTCTCAAAATGCTTAGCCTAAAGCATTAGCACCACTCACAATCTCCAAAATCTCATTTGTAATAGAAGCCTGTCGAGCTTTATTATAATCGAGACGTAAATCACGCAATAAGTCAGTTGCATTATCAGTAGCCTGATACATTGCTGTCATGCGAGCACCATGTTCGGATGCAATAGAATCAAGCATTGCACTATAAAACTGTATTTTTAATGAGCGTGGAATTAATTCCTGCACAATATATTCTTTAGTCGGCTCAAAAATATAATCTTTTTCAAAAGCAACAGACTGAGAATTCTCTTCAGAAGGTTCAGCAACAATAGGTAAAAACTGCTCCTCAACAACTATTTGAGTTGCTGCATTTATAAAACTGTTATATACCAACACCACCTTATCAAACTGTTCCAAAGCAAAAGAATTCATAATATCCGTCGAAATTTCAGAAACACTTTCAAAAGAAAAATTGTCGAAAATTTCAATGAATTTTTTTTCCGGAATTATCTGTCTTGTTTTTAATCCTTCAATCATTTTTTTTCCAAAAGCATACACAGTAACATCTTTACCTGCATATGTTTTTTGTATTAAAGGCAGAACAGCCTTACTAATATTCGAATTGAAACCACCACACAAACCACTATTTGAAGCAATAGCAACAACAAGAATTTTTTCTTCGGGACGCACAGTCGCATACTTATTATCAGTCTCATTATCTGATGATTGAGAGCCAATAACATGAAGAAGCTCTTGAAGTTTTGCAGCATACGGTTTCATTTGGCTCACGGCCATTTGAGCTTTTCGCAATTTTGCAGCCGAGACCATTTTCATTGCACTGGTAATTTTTTGAGTGTTAATTACCGATGCTATTCGTGTTCGTATTTCTTTAATTCCTGCCATTCACAATTAATTTCTAGTGTACAATTATTGATATTTAGCTGAAAGCTCCTTACATACTGATTTAAGAACGGAAGTAATTGACTCATCGTATTGTCCCTGACCAATTTTTTCAAGAACATCCGCATGTTTCAACTCTAAATACTCAATATATTCTTTTTCAAATTCTGTAACCTGTTCAATTGGCACATTTTGCAATAAACCTTGCGTTCCAACATAGATAACAGCAACTTGCTGACGCACCGACATTGGAGAATACTGCCCTTGTTTCAACAGTTCAACATTACGTTTCCCCTTTTCTAAAACAGCAGTTGTAGCCGCATCCAAATCGGAACCAAACTTCGAGAATGCCTCTAACTCACGATACTGAGCTTGGTCAACACGTAATGTTCCCGCAACTTTTTTCATTGATTTAATTTGTGCATTACCACCTACACGAGAAACCGAAATACCTACATTAATTGCCGGTCGAATACCCGCATTAAACAATGAAGACTCAAGGAAAATCTGTCCATCCGTAATAGAAATAACATTGGTTGGAATATATGCAGACACATCACCTTCCTGCGTTTCAATAATCGGTAGAGCTGTTAAAGAACCGCCCCCCTTTATTTTACCTTGAAGAGCAGGTGGCACATCATTCATTTGCTGAGCAACCTCATCAGAACTAATAATTTTTGCAGAACGTTCCAATAAACGAGAATGCAGATAAAACACGTCACCCGGATACGCTTCACGTCCCGGCGGACGACGAAGCAACAACGAAACCTCACGATACGAAACTGCTTGTTTCGACAAGTCATCATATATGATTAAGGCAGCTCTTCCCGTATCTCTAAAATACTCTCCTATTGCACATCCTGCAAACGGTGCATAATATTGCAGTGCAGCCGGATCTGAGGCTGTAGACGTTACAATAACCGTATAATCAAGAGCTCCATGCTTTTCTAAAATTTTTGCGATATTTGCTACCGTCGATCCTTTTTGACCAATTGCAACATAAATACAATATACCGGTTCACCTTTATCATAAAATTCCTTTTGATTGATGATTGTATCAATAGCTATTGCCGTTTTTCCGGTCTGACGGTCACCAATAATCAACTCACGTTGACCTCGACCAATAGGAATCATAGAATCTATTGATTTAATACCTGTCTGAAGTGGTTCCGTAACGGGTTCGCGAAATATAACGCCCGGAGATTTACGCTCCAGCGGCAATTCAAGTAAGTCGCCTTCAATTTTACCCTTACCATCAATAGGATCACCAATTGTGTTAATCACACGACCAAGTAACCCTTCACCAACTTTAATAGACGCAATATGTTTTGTTCGTTTCACAACATCTCCCTCACGAATACCCTCAGATTGTCCCAACAAAACGGCACCAACATTATCTTCCTCTAAATTAAGGACAATACCCATAGTGCCATTTGCAAATTCAATCATTTCGTTAGCCTCAACATTATTTAGGCCATGAACACGAGCTATACAGTCACCAACTTGCAATACAGTTCCGACTTCTTGAAGTTCTACATCTGTTTTATATCCTTCGAGCTGTTGTTTTAATATTTCTGAAACTTCAGCGGGTTTAATAGTAGCCATAGATTTTATGTTAAAATAATTTATACCTTATTATACAGCTTGTAAAAGCATTTCTTTTTTTATATTCTTAATTTGTTGTTGAATACTTGCATCAAATTGCAAATCGTCAATTCGCAGAATAAAACCACCTATCAACTCTTCATCAACAATTTCCTCAAATTCAATATCTGTTTTATACAATTCCTTAACTATTTTAGTAACTTCCGAAATATGAGTTTGAGAAAATGTATGTGCTGTTTGCACTGTCACTTTTTTAATGCCGGAGTGTTTTCTATACATCTCAATAAAATTCCGTAACATATCTTGTAAAAAAGCTTCTCGAGAATGTTCCACTACAAGATTTAAAAATTGGATAGATTCCGGCGATACTTTGGTATTAAACAATGCATGCAAGACATTTTTCTTATCACTTGGATTCACTAATGGATTATGCAACAAACGCTTTAACTCTTCGACATCTTGAATTGCACTATACATAAGATGAATATCGGGAATAACAACATCAAGCTTTTTCTTTTCCACTGATAAATGGAAAAAAGCTTTCGCATATCGTACAGAAATTTGACTTTGATTCATATGTTTATTTTATTGTCATTATTTGTCATAACTTACCCCGACAAAGTCGGGATGTTACATGTATGCTAATTTATTCCGTTAATTCAATTTCAAATCATTAATTGATTGAGAAATAATTTTTTCAGAAATTTTCGTATCAGTAAGTTCTTGTCTAAGAATTTTTTCAGCAATATCAATTGACAATTCCCCGACCGTATTTTTCAATTCCACTATTGCTTTTTGTTTTTCTAATTCAATAGATTGCAGTGCTTTTTGTGTGATTCTTTCAGCCTCAACTCGTGCTTCTTGTTGCGCTTGAGCAATCATTTGCTCTTTCGTGTCACGAGCTTCCATCAATAATGAATCACGTTCTTTCTTAGCCTGTTGTAAAATAACTTCGTTATCTGCCTGAAGTTGCACCATTTCTTCCTTGGTTTTTTCTGCTGCTTTCAGAGCATCTTCAATTGATTTATTACGAGCATCTATAGCAGCCATAATAGGTTTCCATGCAAATTTTCGCAATAATAATAAAAGGACTAAAAAAATAACCGTTGTCCAAAAAACAATACCAATATCGGGAGTTATTAAATCCATAATTTGTAATTTTTAAATTAAATTCTGAAAAAAATTGTTCTCAATGCCAATCGCATTGAGAACAATTAAGTGTTACCCAATTAATGCTACAACTACCGCAAACAATGCAACACCCTCAATAAGTGCAGCAGCAATAATCATTGCTGTTTGAATTTTACCTGCAGCTTCAGGTTGTCGTGCAATTGCTTCCATTGCAGCACCACCAATTTTTCCAATCCCTATACCGGCACCTATAGCTGCGATTCCAGCTCCAATACCGGCTAAAGACATCACTGTACTTTCATCCATGTGAATTAATTTTAAATTTAACAATATTATTAATTATCTTACAATCATTTTGATTCTAATGTTCTTCTGCTACCGCCATACCAATAAATAAGGCAGATAACATAGTAAATATAAAAGCCTGAAGAGTAGCCACAAATAACTCAAGCACATCCATAAACAAGACGAAAAAGAAAGAGACAGGAGCTACAGACAAACTTTTAAAAATAAATATTAAAGAAACTAAACTTAACACTATAATATGACCCGCAGTAATATTCGCAAACAACCGGACTGCCAATGCAAATGGTTTTGTGAAAATACTAATTATTTCTACAATTATCATTATAGGCAACAACCACGCGGGCAAACCGGGCATTGCAAATACGTGTCTCCAATACTCTTTATTGGCATACACATTCGTAATAACTAGTGTAAACATTGCCAATACCGCTGTTGTTGCAATATTTCCGGTAACATTTGCACTCCCCGGAAAAAATGGAATTAATCCTATTAAATTCAAAAACCAAATAAAAAAGAATGCGGTCAACAAATACGGCAAGAAAATTTTATACTTTTTGTGTCCAATATTGGGTATTGCTATTTCATCGCGAACGAATAGAATGATTGGCTCCATAAAACCTTGCACACCACGAGGAGCTAAACCCGAACGTTTTTTGTATGCTTTTGCAACTGCAACAAACAACCAAAACATAAGCCCGGAAACCAATAACATAGTAAATACATTCTTCGTGATCGATATATCTATAGGCTTTGCACTTATAATCTCACCTTCCTCATCATATTCCAAATCGCCTTGGGTGTTTTGTGCATAATAAATAGTTCCGTGATTCAGCACATATGTATTATTACCGCGAGTTACCGGATGATCACCATGATGAAATTCACTTGACCAAAATACATCAAAGGCAAAAGGACTTGTTGACACAAGAATAATCGGCAATGGAAATGCAACAGCTTGCTTTACCCCATCATCATCCCTCACATCCCATAAATGCCATGAATGATTGTCGGCAATGTGCTCAAAAATTATAGCATTAACATCAACTCCCTTTTTTTCCTGTGCACCTTCAGAACCAAAAATTTGGGTAGAAACCCCGAAGATAAAAAATAGAATAAAAAATATATTTTGAAATCTATGTATCATTATGATTTTATTATTTACTATTTTACGTCTTACAAAATTATTAAAAAAAATTAGCTGACCTAAAAAATTTATTTTTTTTTTAATTTATTTTTTTTTATCGACTCATTTCTAAGCAACTGACTTAAAAAAAAAGTGCGTTTAAAATGTTTAGAGACACGAAATTTTATTGTCGAACTAAGGTTAATATGTATATTTGTCTAAATTTATAATAAACATGAAACAATATCTTGACCTGATTCAAAGGATTTTATCCGAGGGCGTTCACAAAGAAGACCGAACAGGAACAGGCACAGTTAGTGTGTTTGGTCATCAAATGAGATTTAATTTACAAGAAGGGTTTCCCTTATTAACCACAAAAAAATTACATACCCGTTCGATTTTTCATGAATTATTATGGTTTTTACAGGGAAAAACAAACATACAATACCTCAAAGATAATAAAGTGCGCATTTGGGATGAATGGGCCGACGAAAATGGAGACTTAGGTCCTATCTACGGATACCAATGGCGTTCATGGCCGGACTGCAAGAATGGGCATATCGATCAAATTTCTCAGATAATAGATTCTATCCAAAATAATCCAAATTCTCGCCGACATCTTCTAAGTGCATGGAATGTTGCGATGATAGACCAAATGGCTTTACCGCCTTGTCATATTTTATTTCAATTTTATGTTGCCGACGGAAAATTGTCATGTCAATTATACCAACGAAGTGCTGATGTTTTTCTCGGAGTTCCTTTTAATATAGCATCATACGCTTTATTAACCCATATGATAGCTCAAGTTACGGGCTTAGAAGTGGGCGATTTTGTTCACACCTTTGGCGATGCTCATATTTATTTGAACCATATTGAGCAATGTAAATTACAACTCACACGTTCACCTAAACAATTACCAACATTACATCTAAATCCGGATGTGACTTCTCTTTTTGATTTTTCGATTGACGATATTGAAATTCGGAATTATGAGGCTCATCCACATATTAAAGGGGAGGTTTCTGTATAATGATAGTTTCTGCAATAGCTGCCGTTTCTGAAAATAATGTTATTGGCAATAACAATGACTTAATTTGGCATATGCCGGCTGATTTACGTTTTTTTAAACAAAAAACCACCGGACATGTTATGATTATGGGTCGAAAAACGTTTGAATCAATGAATAATGGCAAACCGCTCCCGAACAGGACAACTATAATTGTAACGCGAAACAAAGATTATTCTGCTCCCGAAGGTGTATTAATCGCTCATTCTATCGAAGAGGCTCTCGCATTAACAGCGAGCGAACATGAATGTTTTATTTGTGGTGGTGCTGAAATTTACAAAGCTTTTTTACCCTTTACCGATTATTTATACATCACACGGATACACCATTCTTTTGATGGCGATACTTTTTTTCCGAAATTTTGTGAAATAAACTGGAAAATAATTTTCGAAGAACACCATTCGGCTAACGAAAAAAACAAATACGACCATACATTTATTACCTATAAAAAAACATACTAAATTAATTACATCTCGACCATAATCCATTATTTTTCATGAGATTAACCCTTTTCTTTATAATATCTATCTGTTTAACAATCACTTCGCACACAGTTTTTTCGCAAAACTCAAAATTGGACTGCCGACTTGCTGATATTTACACCCAACAAAAAACAGAAAATTACGGATTATATATCACGGTGATCGACACACTCCTCGGTCGGAATTACAAACCGGAATTACATTTCAAAAAAATGCTTGTCAGACATCTATATATAGCACATCTGCTTTTTTACGACAACACCAACAAAGAGATTGCTCAGCAAATACAAGCTTTTAAACATGACATAAGCACACTCGAAAAACTTCCTCAATACAAAAATTCAATGACTGCGTTTTATGCAACCTATTACGGATATTACGCAGCACAACGTCCCTCTATGGCTCTATTCTATTTGCCGCGAAGTTTTTCCCTCGCAAAAGAAGCAACCGAAACCAATAGTTCCTCGCCTTATAGCTGGACAGAATATGGAAATTTACACTATTGTTATGCATTGTTTTTACATGGCGATTTCTCTACGGCTATTACGGCATTCACAAAAGCCGTGGAACTGTTTGAATCTCAAAAATTAGATTCGTCATGCAATTGGTATTATATAAATTCTTTACTTTTTTTAGCAAAAAGTTACGAAGACAACAAGCAATTTGTAGAAGCAAACAAAGTATACGAAAAAATATTGAACATTCGGCCTGACTACATTGCTGTTAAAAGGTGGAAACATAAATTATAAATATGTCACGTATTATTATTTACGGCACACACAAAGAATACATATCTCGCATTCACTCATCATGTATCGACACATTTTCGTGTGCCTGTATTCCTATTGCTGATTATAAAAAAAACAATGAAAAAAATCAAGTAGTATATGTGTACGGAGAAAACATTCAAACTATTTTTCCAAAAACACAAGACAATAAAGACTATCACATACTTTTGCTAAAAAATGCTCAGGAAATAAACACATTTTCAACCACACAATTTACTGACTTCATTTCCTTAGACTCTTCACAAAACATTATTTCTAAAAAAATAGAATTATACCTTTCTCTGAGCCATACTTCAGTTTTTGAATACACACAAAACTACATGACTTTAGTTGAACAATTCGAAGACTCAGTTATTCTCCTTAATAATGACAATACCATAATTAATGCAAATTCGCACTTTTGCTCAATTTCAGAATATTCAAAAGAAGAAATTTACAATACGCCTATTCACACATTTTTCCCGAACGCAGATTTTTCATTTGCAAAAATAAAAACAGATTCGGAATCTATATTATTAGAAACAACTCTTAGTACGAAGAACAAAACCTCTATTCCCAAAGAAATTCGAATATCAAAAATCCATATTCACGATACAGATTTACGGTTGGTAATAGCTCGCGATATTCGAGAACGCTTGAAAACATTGGAAAAACTGGCTGAAAGTGAAGAACGTTTCCGTGCAGTTATTAAGCATACTCCAAATGGTATGATTATTTTTAAAAATAACATAATTTCCTACATCAACCTTCGCGGAACAGAAATATTGGAAGGCACATACGAGGATTTTATTGATCAACCATTTTCCAAACTTATTCCTGAAGCACATAAAAATGCTCTTTTTTCGTTAATGGAACATTCAGATAATAGTAGAATGTCACAATCAGACACTATTTCTTTAACAACAAAAACAAGTAGAGAAGTATGGGTAACCATCAGCTGTGTCCTTATAAACGTTCAAGAAGAGATTCATCATGTTGTGATTTTTCAAGACATTACCGAACAACGAAAAACTCAGTACGATTTAGAGAATAAAGATTACCGCTTACGCGAAATTCAAAAAATTGCAAAACTCGGACATTGGGAAAATAATATTATTAAGCATAATTTATATTGGTCTGACGAAGTGTATAAAATATATGGTGTCACACCAAAAACGTTTAAACCTACGTACGAAAAAGTCCTTAATTTCTCGCATTCTGACGATAGAGATTCCGTTAAACACGCATACGAAAACAGTTTAATTACGCAAGATCCGTATGAAATTGTTCATCGTATAGTTCTAAAAAACGGCACAATAAAATACGTAAACGAAAAATGCAGTACTATGTTCGACGAACAAGGGAATCCACTTCGTTCATTAGGTACGGTAATGGATATTACGCATACTATCAAAACAGAAAAAGCATTAAAACAAACAGAAGAAAAATTTCAATTACTTTTTGAAAATCTTGACCAACCATTTTTAATATGTAAACCGAAATTCAATGAGAAAAATGAAGTCTTTGATTTTATCATTACTGAATTAAACCCCGCATGCAAAATTCTCTTTCATGGAGATTATGTTGAAGTGAAAAAACGAACCATATTAGAACTTTTTCACGACCCGCATTTTTGGATTGAAAAATATAAAGAAGCCCTCGAAACATCTGAAACAATTACATTTCGGAAATACAGTACCGATTTACACAAATTTCTCGATGTCGTGTTATATCCGGTAAAGGGGAAAAAACAAGTTGCCGGCATTTTTACCGATGTAAGTCAAAAAGTATATGCGGAAAATAAGCTGCAACAACTCACTCGGCGTCTCCAGCAAATTCAAGAATACGCAAAAATTGGGTTTTATGACGTTAATATTGTCACCCACCATTCAAAATGGAGTAATGTAATGCTCAATATTTTTGAGTACAATAGAAATGACGAAGAATCATTCGAAACATATCTTAACCGGATACACCCCGACGACAGAGAGCGAGTAAAAACAATATATGCACAAAGTATCAAAGAGCATAAAACCTACGAAAACATTGAATATCGCTTGTTGTTTTCTGATGGTCGTATTAAACACATATACACTGAATTTATAAACACATTCAAAGGTAAAACCTGTTTAAAAACAGAAGGTTGGCTGCAAGATATATCTGATTTACGTATTGCTATATCTGCATTACGCGAAAGCGAAGAAAAATTACGAATGGTAACATCGGGTACAAAACTCGGCTTATGGGAATGGGATCTTGAAAATAAAGATTTTAACCTCGATTATATCGGTTCCTCAATGATTGGCTATCTGCCCGAAGAAATATGGGGTGACGAGAGTATATACCTCAGCTTAGTACACGACAGCGACAAAGAAGCACTTCTTAAATACTTAAAAAGATTTTGGAGAGGCTCGTCACAACTATTCACCGCAGAGTTTCGGGTAAAGAAAAAAATGGGACGATACAAATGGATTTATAGTGTTGGTATTGCTTCGGAATACGACGAGAAGGGATTACCAAAAAAAATGATTGGGTTTAATCAAGATATTTCTTCTCGAAAAAAGGTAGAATCGGACTTACGCGACAGTGAAAATAAATTCCGCAGAATTTTTGAAATTGAAAACGATAGTTTATTTTTAGTAGACAGCAAAACACATGAGATACTTGAAATTAATAATGCAGCAGAAAATTTATACGGATATTCTCGAAAAGAATTACTAAAACGTAATTTTTATTCATTATCAACAAATCCGCAGCGACTGTTTTCGTACATATCAGAAAAACATTCACGTATTGATGAAGAACTTGCATTACAAAAAAACGGGAACACCTGCCCTGTTGAAATTAGTCTTGCATATTTTATTTGGAAAAATAAACATGTAATTCTCGCAGCCATTCGAGACGTTTCGGAACGAAATCGATTTGAACAAGAACTTGTTGATGCAAAAGAAAAAGCCGAAGAAAGTGACAGCTTAAAATCTGCATTCCTGGCAAATATGAGTCATGAAATACGAACTCCGCTGAACGCAATTGTAGGATTTTCACGACTACTTGCACGCAAAAATTATGAAGAAGAAAAACGTAAATTATTTATTCAGGATATTCAATCAAATTCAAATCAACTACTAACAATTATAAATGACATACTCGACATCTCGAAAATTGAAAGCGGTCAGTTCATATTAAATCCCGAACCTATTTGTTTAAACAAACTTCTACAAGAAGTATACGACAGTTTTACAGTACAAATAAGCCAAAAAGAAATATCATTTTTCTGCGAAAAACCCCTTCCTGATAGCAATGTAAACATAAATATAGACGAAGTTCGTCTCAAGCAAGTGTTAAATAATTTACTGCACAATGCATATAAATTTACCGAAAAAGGAGTAATTCATTTTGGCTATTCACACAATATTGATTCACACATTACTTTATTTGTAAAAGACACCGGAATTGGTATAGCACCGGAAAAACATACGATTATTTTTGACCATTTTCGCCAAGAAGATGACACCACAACTCGAAAATATGGAGGTACCGGACTCGGACTTTCAATATCAAAACGTCTGATTGAACTAATGGGCGGGGCAATTTGGGTTGAATCGAAAAAAGAAAAAGGTGCTCAATTCTATTTACAAATACCATTTGAACAACTCTATTCTGATTCAGAAAAAGATGAAATTCTGACAATTCCTACGCTTACAAACGTAAATTTTTCCGGAGAACAAATTCTTGTCTGTGATGACTACACAAGCTCATACATATTTATTTCAGAAATGTTTGAACATGAAAACATTACTGTTTTGCAAGCAAAAAGTGGCGAAGAAGGAGTTTCCATGTGTACTCAAAACAGCACAATTCAATTGGTATTAATGGATATTCAAATGCAAGGCTTAAATGGTATTGAAGCAATGCATATAATAAAAAACCATCGTCCCGATTTACCAATAATAGCTCAAACAGCTTTTGCACAAAAGGGTGATAAAGAACGGTTTTTATTGGAAGGGTTTGATGAATATATCACCAAACCATTGGACGAAAGAGAATTACAAAGTATTATTACTCGTTTTTTAAAGAAAAAAAGATAAGTTTATTTTAACTTGTACTTTACAAAAGTATATCAGACTCTCGTTATTTACCACTTTTTAATTTTCTCATCAAATTGCAAATAATTAAAATCATGTAATAAGTGAATTTTATCAATTTTCCCGGTAAAGGTATACACTTCTCCTGCTTGTAATTTTGTGTCTGTAGGTCCGCCAATTCCTCCTCCAACATCTAAACGTTTCCCTTCAGAGTCAAAAGCAGAAAGACTTGTATAGGGGCCACGAAGAGCACTATTGTCGAGAGCCTTTACCCGTGCTTCTAAAAACAACTGATTATAATCTGCATCAACTATCCACACATCCTGAATTGCTATTTTATCAATATTTTCAGATTGGGTAAATGATAAAAAAACTGTATCCTTAATAGATGTATACAAGGCAGACAATACACTATCACCTGTCATTTTTTCGATACGTATTGAATCTTTAATTTGTTGGAAAGAATTAAAATCAGTCGGGTTAATCCGCCCTTCGAATGCCTTTATATTAGCAACATAGGTAGCTGATAACTCAGCAAAATCCTCTACAGTAACGACTTTTTTTTCCTGAGAACAAGAAAACATCAAAATTGATGATATTCCAATAAGAATTAAAAAACATGTCCTTTTCATAATTATTTATTTTTTTTAATAGCTTGAGTATACGATTCAACAATTCCTTTTATAAATGCCGAACTAAATCCATTATGTTCCATTTCATTTAATCCGGCTATAGTAATACCGTGAGGCGTTGTTACTTTATCAATTTCATCTTCCGGATGTGATGATAATTGCAACAACAATTCGGCTGCTCCTTTTGCGGTTTGTGCAGCAATCAACTGTGCATCTTCTGCGTGAAACCCTATCTGCGTACCTCCTTGAGATGCGGCACGAATAGAACGTAAAAAGAATGCAATACCACACGAACCGAGTGCGGTGGCAGAAGAAATTAATGATTCATCAATAACCAAAGTTTCACCTAACATATCAAACAAATTAATGATATCGGTAAATTCAGGACAATTCTTGTTATTTGAAGCAATACAAGTCATTGATTCACGAATCTTAATAGCAGTATTTGGCATTGCACGAGCAATACAAATAGACTCATGTATACACTCTTCTATCTCCGTAATTGAAACACCGGTAACAATAGAAATAAGTGAATGTTTTGCGGTAACAACAGACGAAATTTCTTTAAAAATCGAATACGCCAATTGGGGCAGAACGGCAACAATAATAATTTGAGATTGTTCTACCGCAGATATATTATCATCAGTATAGGTAAACCCTTCTTCATGTAGATTTTTGGGTAAATCTGACGTTTTTCGTGTAATTACTATATGTTCCGGGCTAAATTCACTTGAATGAACCAAACCGCGAGCAATAGACATACCAATATTTCCGCCACCTATTATTACTATTTTTTTAGAAAAATTCATATTCATATGTTTATTTTAATTGCTTTTCAAAGGTCATGACCTGTCCCGACACAATCGGAATGGAACATCCATAATATAATTATCTACGTGTGTGTTAGTTATTACTATCATGAATGTTTCATTTTATTAGAAATTAAGAGTACAATATACAAAAAAATTCAACACTATACCATTCCCTTAATTATTTCATCAATGTATTCACGGGTGTTTGACAAGCGTGGTATTTTATGCTGACCACCCAATTTTCCTTTCTTTTTCAACCAAGTATAGAATGTTCCTTCAGGCACCTTTTGAACTAAAGGTTTGTCCAAGGTAATATCTTTATATCGTTTTGATTCATAATCAGAATTTAATTCCTGCAATGTAGAATCTAAAATTGACTGAAACTGATTGAAATCAACAGGTTCTTGCACAAACTCAATTAACCATTGATGACGCCCTTTATCAGACTCGGACATATAAACCGGTGCCGCCGTATACTCGCGTATTTTAGCACTGGTCTTCTTGCATGCTTTCGCTAAAGCATGTTCAGCATTATCAATAATTAACTCTTCTCCAAAGGCATTAATAAAATGCTTTATTCGTCCCGTTATTTTAATTTTATACGGATACTTTGATGTAAACTCTACCGTATCGCCAATAATATAGCGCCACAAGCCCGAATTAGTTGTAATAACGATTGCATAATTCTTACCCAACTCCACATCAGTTACCAATAACACATCAGGATTTGAATCATGAATTTGTTCGAGCGGAATAAATTCATAAAAAACACCTAAATCCAACATCAACAACATATCTTGGGTAGAAGGAGTATCTTGAATTGCAAAAAAACCTTCAGAAGCATTATATGTTTCAAGATACCGCATAGAATCACTTGGGATAAGCGATTTAAACTGCTCTCTATACGGCGCAAAACTAACACCTCCGTGAATAAACAATTCTAAATTTGGCCAAATCTCCAAAATATTTGTAGCTCCTCGCATGTCGAGAATTCTTTTCATCAGCACCATTGTCCACGAAGGCACACCGGCAAGAGCAACAACGTTTTCTTCACTGGTTTTCAATGCGATTTTTTCGATTTTCTCTTCCCACTCATCCATTAAGGCCAAAGAAATATCGGGAGTTCGATAAAATTGTGACCAAAAGGGCATATTCTGTATTAAAATAGCCGACAAATCTCCAAAATAGGAATCAACAGAAAACTTGCTAATTTGATGGCTTCCCCCAAGTGCTAAGGTTTTGCCTTTCCACAAATTTGAATCAGTATATATATGATTATATATTAAGACAGCATCACGTGCACCTCGAAAATGACATAATTCGAGAGATTCTTTACTGACCGGAATATATTTGCTTTTATCATTGGTTGTTCCACTACTTTTCGCAAACCATTTAATAGGAGAATGCCACAAAACTTGCTGTTCACCTTTACGTATTCTTTCAATATACGGCTCAATATCTTCGTAATAACTCAAAGGCACTCGTTTTTGAAAATCCTGAGGACTTTCAATAGAATCATACCCATATTGCTTACCCCACGTCGTCTCGCGACAATCATGAAGTAAGTTAAACAATAATTCGTTTTGAATATCTTGCGGATTTGTCTTATACCAATTAATTTGTTGCAAACGCTTTACGGTAACCCAAGAAATAAGTGAATTTAAAAATGGCATAGATTTATTTTTTATAACAGCAATATTACAAAAAAAGGATAAAAAAACATAGAATTATTTTATGAACCCACATTTAAAACCTGAATTCGACGTAATTTTTCGAGTTCAGATTAGCTCCGCTGAGCTC
>JAQICB010000028.1 GCA_027858745.1 Bacteroidales bacterium | reverse complement strand
CAAATATGTTATCATATTTGTTTCTATTCAAAAATACAAAAAAAATTAAATACTGTGAATATGAAGGATATATATTTGAGGTGTAGATTATGCTTATTGACCACGCGAAAAGATTCGCTCGGCAGCCTTGGTGTATCCCTCAATTTCTATTCTAACGCAAACTGGCGATTTGCTTTTGCTAAAATTTGATGATTTTAAATTTGCTATTTACATATGGTGATTATGGTCAAAAATCTATTGCCAAACGATTCAAATAAAACGTGTATTGGAATAAGTTCATAATTCAAAAGTGACTATTTTACAACTACCAATATTGGTTTTATTTGAATCTTTAGCAAACAAGGATTTACTTCATTTTTATTACATTTATTTCAATAATAATCCCTCAATTTATTCTATGGGCGTGGCTAAAAAATTAACAAAACATCAATTGTCTTTCACGCAACGTACAGCTAAGCCGTTCTGTTTGCCATTACCGAATCGCCCCACACCGGTATTAGCAGAATTAATACGTCTACACCGATACTACTGCCCTCAGTAGCTGTCCAGAAGTAGGCACCGGTTTGGGCAATATACGATCCATCACTCATTTCCCGCCATCCACTAGATATAGCAGTAAATCCGGATATGTCAAATTCATTATCAGCGTTTAAAACTCCGGAAGGCCATGAAATAGAATCTCCGGCAAGTTTACTTCCTTCATTAGTACCACGATATGAGTCAGAGGCATCAGCATCAGAACTACTCATGCCAAGATACATTTCAAGCGACTTCCATTCTGTATCGGTAGGCAAATGCCACCCTTGTGGACATATACCTTGAATCGTACCAACACTACCGTTATCTGAAGCGTTATATTGCATCATTTCATCCCACTCATACAAACCACCAGAATTTTCACAATTTGTTTCATCATCATCATAACAGAATTTCTCTATTATACCGTTATCTGTTTGAACCTGGCCACCGTTGCTACTATTTATTCTTGAGCCAACATTTAAATTTTCTGCCATCCATGTTTGAGTGCCTATAGTTACGGTTTTGTAAGAATTGCCGTCTAGGTCAGTCACTGTATTCGCTTCAAGCGTTGTAAACAACATTGCACTGCCATACCCAGTTCCTACACTATTAGTCGCATACGCTCGGATATAATACGTGGTATTAGCTGTTAAATTTGTTATATTACTTGTAAAACTCCCCGCTCCTGTGCCATCTGTGGTTTTATTATCGGTAATAGTTGGGTTTTGGCTTGTGCTCCAACATACTCCTCGCTCTGTTACTGTTGCTCCGTCATCGCTGGTAATTGTTCCACCACTGGTAGCTGTGGTTTGGGTTATTGCACTCACTTCATTGGTGGTCACAACCGGAATTGTGACATCTTGGGTAACATCATCGTCTTTTGTACAATTCGTTACCAAAAATAACGTGGATATGCCAAGTATAATCGACATAATCCAAAATCTGTTTTTTGTTTTCATTCTTGTTTGATTTTAATGTTTATATTCATTTTTACTTCGTTTATTTTGGATTACCCCAATGAATGCCAACTAGTATATTTCCACTATCTACACAGCTGTTATTTTTTGTGAATATATTCATGTGTACATATTATTTTTACGGACATCACATATGTATTTCGTGTTTGTTTTCTATTCAAAAATACAAAAAAAAATTAAATACTGTGAATATGAAGCATATATATTTGAGGTGTGGATTATGCTTATTTACCACGCAATAAAATTCGCTCGGCAGCCTTGGTGTATCCATGAATTTCTACTCATTTTTAATGCGCTTGTGTTTTTTTTAACATAAACCCTACCTATTAAAAACCCAAAGATTTAGTTCAACCGGGAATTCACCCTGGGGATTGGGTGGTGATTGAATTCCTAGTTATTATAGCCTTTTCTTATTTATTATCATTCATTTTTTCGCCACAATTTGAGCAAAATGGCAAATGAGCAAAATTTTCAGAATCACATTTATTACACTTTTTAAAGAGTTCTAGTCCACAAAAACGACAATAATTAGTTACAATACCATATGTTTCTATTTTATCTTTTTTACTTGCCGATTTATCCCATTTTTTCACAATGAAATCTTTCCCGCAAGATGGACACATATGATTATCAAGTGCTTTTTCAGCAGTTTCAGTTTGCACTTTTCTCGCTCTTTCGGTTGTCGGAACTTTTAATTCTTTCTTCTTGTTTTCAATAAATGCTTTAATCTTATTTATGGCATACACTCCAAAAAGGATACTCAAAATTATTCCAACGGTATATCTAATATACCCACCATAACTTGGTAAATAAGGAACTAACCCAAAAAAGAAAGCATAAAAAGAAAAGAGTACAAACCCTAAAAATAAAGGCCAATATTTATGTTTTCTAAATTTTATAATAAAAAATATTCCCAAAAGTAGAATTGGTAAAATAAATAGTAAGCGAATTAAAAAAACTTTTAAATCATATTTCCTTATCGCTTTAGCTCGCTCTTCATAAGCTCTATCTTCTTCCTTGTCAATTATTTCATTAATCTCCTTCTTGTCTTTCATTAAAACCTGAATTTCACTAGAAATGACCGACAATTCCTTTTTCCATTCTTGTTGGGTTTTATAATATTCATCAAGTTCATTCGCTCGTGACAGAACTGCTTTATCTTCTTTGGGAGAACCAACTGTTTTTCTTGCTTCTAACCAATTGTCAAACGATTTTTTCGCATTGTCATAATTATTATTTACGACTTTTATGGTGTTTTCAATACTTGATTTTTTTTCTTCTTTTAAATCGATTTTAGTATCAATTTTTTCAATTTCCGATTCCTTCGTTTCTAATAATTCAGTGTTTTGAAACTCTTCAACTCTTGGTCTTTCTTTCCATTCATCAACATCATCAATTAACTTTCCCGAAAGAGAAATTAAAAATCCACAAAGCACAATTGCTATTATGTAATTAATCAGTTTTGATGTTTTCTCTAATTTCTTATTATTAAACTCCATATTTTCATGTATTACGGTTTGTTTTTTTTGAATATATTTATATCTGTATTGTTCATGATTTTTGTGTGTTAAAAACTGTCTCGACGTAATCGAAACAAAACATTCATACGAAAATTCGGGTTATGCATGTTTTATACACAATACACAAACACACAAAAAAAGTTCATACAATATATATGTGCGATGGAATAAACAGCTTTGTTGAAGTTGTGCATGAAAAACACTGTCAGATTTTTTTGACCTGACAGGTTCTCTGTAAATTGATTGGTTAATTTCCTGACTGTACGAACTCTATAGTTATTGTTCTTATTGTTGTTGTTCGTGTTGCCGTTGTTGAAATTCTGGTTCCACGCGTTGTTATTGTTGTTCTCGGTAGAACTCCAATAGTAGGCGAACTGAAACGATAAAGTGATAACTGATTGCCTATAAACTACACGAGTTTTGGCGCAGCTGCTTGCCGGGTTTCCGGTAGCATGTTTTTAATCACTTTTTACAAAATGGTGTATCACCGAGATTAATCAATCAAACGCTCGCTTAATTGCAGCATACCGCAATTAATTCAGGCAAAAATTATTAACTATTCTTATTTTTCCATGTTGTAGTTTGCTTGCCAATGCTATCGGTAAGCAAACTTATTTCAGCCATTTGTTTTGTGTTCATCAATTTTAAATCGTGGCACTAACGAATTTGAAGTTTAAGCAATTCGAAATCATCAAGCAAGGTTTTTAAATATTCTTGTTTCTCTTTGCTTTTATTTGCCCTATAAATACCTCTTACAAGCACCATTGCATCACGCTTCATATACTGTCCCAAAGTGTATTAATATTCTCTGCTAAAATCTTTGGTATATTGAAAAATGAGCAATATAAACTTGTAAGTATCTCGATAAAGAGGTAATTCATAGTATAGTGCTATTTCAAAATAAAATCAACCGCTTCGCGGAATTATTAAATAGTTAAAATCTCCTGACTGCACGAACTCTAAGGTTAGCGCCCTTAAGGCCGTTATCGAGCGTGCCGCCGCCGAAATCCTGGGCCCACGCGTTATTATTGATGTCCTCGGTGGAACTCCAATAGTAGGCGAACTGAAAGCCATCATCTCCTAAAATGGTGTTTACAACAAATGCAGCATTATAACATTGGGTTAACTCCCAAGTAGCAGGTAAATACCAATCAGTAAACCCACCTGATGAATAATTATCGCAAAGATATGCGGCACCACTCACATCACCTTGGTCAACTATGGCTGTTGTGTTTGCTTGTCCGTCAATTGGACTTTGTGCAGGTGCACCTATTTCTGTACTCGTAATACTACTCCATTGCGCAGAAGCACTTACATCGGTTAATGAGGCAATCAGCCCGTGCTCAACGCCACTTTCTTTCCATACTGATACTACAATACCACCGCCAAAGAGTTCGCCAACATAGTGAGTGAAACCTCCACCACCTGTTACCGTTTCCGCCGTTTTTGCGTGTAAAGCATAAGGGACGCTTAATAATTGGCTTGTGCCTGTTATGGTGTAGTTTGTGCCACCTGCTGGGTCTGTTTTTGTTTCGATATAATAAATATCGATTGCCCAATCGATGGTGTTAAAACCTGTTCCTCCACCAATTTCAATACTTACCAAACCGTTGGCATTTGTAGTTGGCGTTTGTGTTTCGGTATATACCACAGTTCCTGATACGGAACCTTGACGGATATTTATTTCCATCCCGATTTGTGTGTTCGTTACCAAAACATCACTACTGTTTCTGATTACTGCCTGATAGCTCATTTTTTCGGGTGATTGAGCCCAAAGTGTTGCCGTTAATAATACGGCTGCTAAAATTGTAAATAATTTTTTCATTGTTTAGTACTTTTTAAATTAAACTTCGTTTTAATTTGTTCCCGACACGCTTCGCTATAGGGACTAATTCGACTACGTATTTTTAA
>JAQICB010000086.1 GCA_027858745.1 Bacteroidales bacterium | reverse complement strand
GTATCTTCCTCAACTTTGTAGCCATGTCTACAGCTAGTCAATGACAGTACAGTCAAAATTGCTAATATTAAATATCTAATTGTCATTGAACGGCTGTTTTTTTTAATTGCCACCAACGGTGGCAATATGGCATGAAGCGGATTGCGAGCGATTCACTATCAAACCGAGATGAAGTTCAAACGGGATAAACCCGCTCCAATTAGGCACTTCACCGCTTTTTGCTATATTGCGTGTTACCGCCAGTATTTACTTCACATTTTAATAATTATCTAAAATCCACAATAGGTATTTTCGTTTACAATAATTCAATTGTAATCTTTCCGCTAAAATACTTTTTCTTGGTAATATCACCTCTAAGGCACTATTAATTTCAGCATTAAATACATATTCATCTGAATCATCTCTGTTTCGTTTAATAAATGGTTGTCCTATTATGTTGTCCAATTTTGTATCGAATATAAGTGAATCAGTTTTGTAATAGAAAGTAAGTCTTGCTTGGTTGCAATAATCTACTGTTATTAGTTCCTGATATTGATAATCAATCTGTTCATTAATAAATCTATCAAAAACTGAATCTTCTGAAACAAAACTTTTGATTTCCTGGATATCTTCCCTGTCGAGGTCGTCAAAGAACCATTTATCATCAACTTCATCTGCTATCTTTCTCAGTTCTCTAATATTCCTCTGTGAAATAAATTTTGTTTTTTCTGATACTCCAAAATCTAGTGGAATTGAATTCTTAGATAAATCATTCAATAATTTTTGTATTAAATCTTGTTGGATATCTCCGTTAACCTTATGTTCTTTATTATACTCCCCATTCTTTAGACCACAATATCTACTTTCTTAGTTGAAATTCAGAAAGTAGTTTTCTCTTTGTCAAATCAGGTTAAACACACAAATGCAATGCTGTTGAGCAACCTTTTAAGAATAAGCCTGACTATCTGGTTAACTTATTCAATTTACTCATTCTTTCGGTTTTATACCTAACATCATTATATATATTTAAGCAGCAGAAACATATCTCTTTGCTGGGATATCTCTATTAATCCCCTGATGTGTTTTTTTATTGTTATAATAATCAATGAACATATTTAAGCCTTTAAATAATTCAGTTCCATCTATTGGCGGACAAAGATAAACATAATCTCTTTTCACAGTACGCCAAAAGCGTTCAATAAATATATTATCTGTTGCTCTGCCCCTCCCATCCATGCTTATTTTAATTTTCCCTTCTAATTCTTTCTCAATATATTCTGTCCATAAAGCACATGTAAACTGACTACCTTGGTCGGAATTAATTATCTCAGGCTTACCATATTGAGATATCGCTTTCTTTAACACTGATAAGCTATTCTCTGCATCTAAACTATTAAACACATCCCAACCTACAACAAAACGACTGTACACATCGATAATTGCGGTTAAATACATAAACCCTTTAACTAAAGGTATGTAGGTTATATCTATAGCCCATACCTGATTAGGTCTTGTTACTTCTAATCCTCGTAATAAATAGGGCCTAATATATTTCACATGTCCTAATTTACTCAGGTTCTTTTGTGGGTAGATTGCCATAATTCCCATTTTACGCAATAAACGTCTTATTCTTTTTGTATTGGCAACTATCCCCATAGTATATAAATAATCTTGCATCTGGAGAACGCCATGAGTCGGATGTTCTAGAAATTCCTCATCCATCAGTCGCATTAATTCAAGATTCTCATCACTTTCGCCTTTCTCTTGGTAATAAACAGTATTTCGCGATATATCAAGCAATTCACATTGCCTTCTAATGCTTATACGTTCATTTTTAACCACATATTCTTTTAACTCTTTCATAGTCCGGCTCTTTTTGAAATTTTTTTTAACCAATCTCGATCCATTTCTAGTTGTCCAATTTTAGCAAATAGACGCTCTTTTTCTACTTCAAAATTTTCTTCAGGAGCTTTGCTGTTAAAAATCTCTGAAGATCGTTCAATGAACTCTTGTTTCCATTTAGAAATCATGTTTGGATGAACATCTAAACGTTTTGACAATTCAGCCAATGTTTCGCGTTCCTTGATCGCTTCAATGGCTACTTGGGCTTTAAATCCCGCTGAAAATTTTCTTCTTTTTGTTTTCATAATTACTGGTAAATTTAATTGTTTTTTTCAACTTAACCAGTGGTCTGAATTTTGGGGAGTATTATACTTTAATCGATCTATAAACCGAGTCATTCTTTAAAGTCTTTGTTGAACTAAATCCCTACGGGATATCTTCTATCAAATATAGTATATATTAACCTTCTTACGTAAAAAACGATAGTATAAATTTTAAAATATTATCGTTATGCGAACAAAAACATCTTTCACCATTGTAGAACGTGCTCAACACGAAGTCCCAGGCTTTAGTAATGTTCTTAAAACCCTTGAACGTCAGGTTGTTCTAAAAGGACAAAGTTCAAGTACTCTCAGTAATTATATTCGTAGAATAGCTCTCATTTCTTTACACTTCAAAAGGCTCCCCGAAGATATTTCTGATGATGAAATTCAGGAATATCTCATAGCTCTAGCATTGGATGCTAAATCTCCTTCTCGTAGTAGTTTTAAACATGCAGTGTATGGTCTACGGTATTACTTCCGTCACGTGGGCAACAACAAACGAGCTATTAATTTACCTGCCATTAAAAATGATTTGAAGCTGCCTGTAATATTAAACCGTTCAGAACTCAAAGAACTTTTTAAAGCACCTACACTTTTAAAACATCGTATAATTTTGAGCTTAATTTACTCTGCCGGACTGCGAGGAAAAGAAGTTATTAACCTCAAACTCTCCGATATTGACTTTGAACGAAAAACCATTCACATACGCCAGAGTAAATACAACAAAGATCGTATGGTTCCTCTTGCCAATTATATGGCTCAAGGATTGCAAAAGTATATTGATTTAGAGCATCCTTATGTCTGGGTTTTTAATGGAAATGTTCCGCAATCTCAATATAGTAAGAATGGTCTGAGTTGGGTTATGCGTACTGCTCTTAAAAACACTACAATTACCAAAGAAGTATCACTTCATTCACTGCGACATTCGTATGCTACTCACCTTTTAGAAGATGGTGTAAATATTGTGAAAATCAAAGAGCTTTTAGGACATGTAGCGATAACAACCACTATGATTTATTTACACGTTGCACAGTGTTCAAACCAAGCTGTTCATAGTCCTTTAGATACTTTGTATGAAACCACCAAAATTTGAACTTGCTGATGTGATTGCTCGTTTTGGGGCTGATTATGTTACACGGTATTCTCCTAATATTTACATACAGCAAGTATTGAGCGATATACTTCATTGTAGAACATCACATTTAGGTAAGCATACTCAAAAATGTAATCATTGCAATACAGAGCATACCAGTTACAATAGTTGTAGAAACAGGCATTGCCCCAAATGTCAGGCTACAAAACAAGCACTGTGGGTAGATGAACTTATAAAAACAACTCTACCTGTAAAACACTTTCATATTGTATTTACGGTGCCTCATGAGCTCAATGCTATTTGCTTGCAAAATAGTGCAGAGTATTACAAAATGTTATTTTCATCTGTTTGGGAAACCCTACGATCTTTTGGGTACACTCATTATGGCATTGAAAGTGGTGCTGTTTGTGTGCTTCATACATGGGGGCAGAATCTATCCCTACATCCTCATATACATTGCATTGTTCCTGCTGCTGGTATTTCACTTGCTGGTTACCAAAAGTATATTACAAAAGGTGGAAAATATCTGTATCCTGTTACACAACTCAGTGCTTCGTTTAAAGCTTTGTTTTTACGGAAAGTTAAAGCGTATGTAAAAATAAACAACTACCGATTTAACACTGTATTACAAAGTGCTTGGGATAAAAAGTGGGTTGTACATTGTGAACCTTCACTTGCAAAAGCTGAACATGTAATAAAGTATTTAGGGCAATACACACATAGAGTTGCTATTACAAATCATCGTATTTTAAGCATTACAGACACAACTGTTACCTTTCTCTACAAAGACTATGCGGATAAATCGAAGCAAAAACCTATTCCCTTAACTGGTGTTGAGTTCTTACGACGATTTGTACAACATATACTTCCCAAACGATTTGTTAAAATCCGTAGATATGGTGTGTATAGCAGTAGATCGAGAGCTCTCAGGAAAGTAGAAACCCTTAAAATGGAGGTCTCTACAAAACCTCCAATAACAAGACAAGAACGTATTGCTGAACTCATAGGTTTTGATGTGCTCAAATGCAGAAAATGTAAAATAGGAATAATGGAAACTATTGAACAAACTGCTCATCAAAGAGCACCACCACTTCAATATAGCCTTTCCAAATGCAAATAATACTCTCTTAATATATGCTGCTTTTAAGCTTGCTATAGAATACTATTGCCTAAACTGTACCAAATTGA
>JAQICB010000013.1 GCA_027858745.1 Bacteroidales bacterium | reverse complement strand
CGAATTCTAAGACCTGACCAAAATAAATCACTAAAAAATAAATTCTTTTAGGCATATTTCTTCGAATTATCTAGGGAGGAAGCTATGCATACAATAACAATATCCTCCTGACCATTCCAATCAGTTAAGTTATCACTGGCAGGTTATGCTCATCGACAAAGCATGCTTCTGCTTCACCTAACACATCCAAATACACATATATTAACCTGCTTGTCTCGTTTTCACATAAGGTGTTCCTCTTTGTAATTAGCAACTTTGTATCATCAAATTTTCGTAATTAAGAATCATCACTTGCGAAAATAAAAATAGCCTCCGAAATTTGTATTTGGAAACAAAATAAACGAAGTACAAATGAATATAAACATTCAAATCAAACAAGAATGAAAACAAAAAAATATTTTTTTTAACACCCCTTTTGGGGCAAATAAAAAAAGGGCAACAAATCAAATAGACCTGAAACCCTTATTTTCACTTGTCGGGATGACAAGATTCGAACTTGCGACCCCACGCCCCCCAGACGTGTACTCTAAACCGGGCTGAGCTACATCCCGAATGTATATGTATTCCTAAAATTCTGTGTCTAATGAAGTGTATTCATCAGCACAATCTTGAATTATTTCTTCCAGTTTTTCCTCACTAAGTTCAACAGAATCAGGCAAAACTTCTATTTGAGATGAAATACAGGTACAATAATTTTCTGTATCGTCTCCATAAATTACGGTGTTCATGGTATCGGCCAAACATGTTTGTTTGTACTCTTCAGCCAATTCTTGTTTGTTTTGTTGTGCCGGTGAACAGGCAAATAATAAAGCGACTAAACCTAATCCAAGTGTAATACTATATTTTTTCATACCAATTATTTTTTTGAGAGTACAAATATATAAATTATCATAAAATTTTATCATTTTTTTGTAATGAAAATAAACACGGTCTGTCAAAAAAACATTAATTTTGAATCTTCAAATTCTAATAAATATAAAAAAATGGATTTCTTTAAACCCCTTTCTTCAGATTCAGACAATCAAAACAACAAAGAACAAACACCAAACGTTGAAGAAGAACACGTTACGTGTTTAATTATCGGAAGCGGTCCGGCAGGATACACTGCGGCAATTTATGCGGCACGTGCAAACTTATCTCCGGTACTTTACGAAGGTCTGGAGCCGGGTGGTCAATTAACAACAACAACTGATGTGGAAAATTTTCCGGGCTACCCCGAAGGTGTTACCGGTCCGGTTCTTATGGAAGATTTAAAAAAACAAGCTGAACGCTTTGGTTCTGAAATTCGTTCGGGTTATGCTACCGAAGTTGACTTTTCGGGAAGCACGCATATCGTTACAATTGATGGTTCCAAAAAAATACATGCAAAATCGGTGATTATTGCAACCGGTGCAACAGCAAAATATTTAGGAATCGAAAGCGAAATAAAATATAAAGGTATGGGTGTTTCTGCCTGTGCTACCTGCGACGGTTTTTTCTACAAAAATCAGGATGTAGCCGTTGTTGGCGGTGGCGACACAGCAGCAGAAGAAGCAACATACCTCGCAGGTATTGCTCGCAAAGTGTATCTCATTATTCGAAAAGACTATATGCGTGCCTCAAAACCAATGCAAGAACGTGTTGACCGAACAGAAAACATTGAGGTGCTGTACGAACATGTAACCCAAGAAATAGTGGGTGATGTAAACGGTGTGAGCGGTGCTCACTTACTCAAACAAGGAAAAGATGAAGTTTTTATAGAAATATCCGGTTTTTTTCTAGGTATCGGACATAAACCAAACACCGATATTTTTGCCAAATACCTTGATTTAGATGAGGTCGGATACATTAATACACAAGCGGGAACTACTCTCACAAACGTCCCCGGCGTGTTTGCTTGTGGCGATGTACAAGATTCTCATTACCGACAAGCTATTACTGCTGCGGGTTCGGGTTGTATGGCGGCTCTTGACACAGAACGATATCTTGGTTCGCTTGCAGTTTCATAGAAACAGAAACGCCTCCCCCCCCGACTCTATACTAACTCGATAAAATTGATATTCAATTCTGTTGAGTCAGTATTTTTTTGTACGTTTGCAAAACAATTTTTTAAAAATATATTATATGTTACAAAACGATTTAGACAAAGCAAGTTACGGTTTAGGACTTAATATTGCATCAAGTCTACAAAACGAAGGTGTTGATGCTATTAATGCACAAGCATTTGCACAAGGAATTAGTGATTTTTTAGAAAGTAAAGAACTTCAACTTTCAGTTACCGAAGCTTCTCAAATAGTGCAAAGCTTTTTAGGTGCGGCACAACAAAAAAAATATGAGAAAAATATTACTGAAGCTCAAACATTTTTAGCTGAAAATGCAAAACGTGAAGGTGTTATTGAATTACCAAGCGGGTTACAATATGAAATTATAACTGAAGGATCCGGCGAAAAACCAAGTGCCGAAAATACTGTTACCACTCATTATCATGGTACTTTAATTAATGGAGAAACATTTGACAGTTCGGTTCAACGCAATGAACCTGCTACGTTCCCATTAAATGGTGTTATAAAAGGGTGGACAGAAGCACTTCAACTTATGCCCGTAGGTTCTAAATGGAAATTATATGTTCCTTCAGAATTGGCATATGGTACAAATCCACACCCGAATGGACCAATTGAACCTCATCAAGCTCTAATATTTGAAGTAGAATTACTTGAAATCAATAAATAATTTTTATTCGATTATAATAATATCAAAAAAGCTGTACTGAGAAGTACGGCTTTTTTTGTGACAAATAATAAGGTCATCATAAAAAATTACGTCGAACTCAGGTTTACATAATTAGAACATTCAGAGCTAGTGGTTCTGTAGTGAAAAAGAATAAAAAAAGGCTGAACAAAATAATTGAACAGCCTTTTTATATATCATATATATCGTCAATTTGACGTATTGAATATTCTTAAAACACAATTACGCATTTTTCTTCAATACTGCTTGAGCTGCTGCTAAGCGAGCTATAGGAACTCGAAATGGTGAACAACTCACATAGTTCATTCCGACTTTATAGCAAAACTCAACCGAACTTGGTTCGCCACCATGTTCGCCACAAATACCTATTTTTAAGTCTTTGTTTATAGAACGACCTTTGTCTACTCCCATTTGCACTAATTGACCAACACCTTTTTGGTCTAACACTTGAAATGGATCGTCTTTTAAGATACCTTTTTCAATATATGTTGGCAAAAATTTACCAGCATCATCACGAGAATATCCGAATGTCATTTGTGTTAAATCGTTCGTACCAAAAGAGAAAAACTCAGCAACACCTGCAATTTCGTCAGCTGTAAGAGCAGCACGAGGAACTTCTATCATTGTTCCCACAAGATATTCAACGGTCTCACCACGTTCATCAAATACTGTTTGAATAGTTTTGCGAACAAGCTGTTCTTGTTGTTTTAATTCCTGAATAGTTCCCACGAGAGGAATCATAATTTCGGGAATCGCAACGCCACCCTCTTTTTTGAGATCCAAACACGCTTCGATAATTGCACGTGCCTGCATTTCGGTAATTTCCGGATAGGTAATACCCAAACGACATCCACGATGACCGAGCATTGGATTAAATTCCTCCAAATCAGCAACTTTCATTTTTACAGATTCTAATGAGATACCCATTTCATCGGCTAATTCTTTTTGCGTAGCCAATTGATGAGGCACAAATTCATGCAAAGGTGGATCTAACAAACGAACCGTTACCGGTCTTCCTGCCATTGCTTTAAAGACAGATTTGAAATCATCGCGTTGGATAGGTAATAATTTCTTAAGAGCTTTTTTACGTCCCACAACATCATCTGCAAGAATCATTTCGCGCATAGCTTTAATTCGTTCCCCTTCGAAGAACATATGTTCGGTTCGACATAAGCCAATTCCTTCGGCACCAAAACTAACTGCCTGTAGAGCATCACGTTCCGTTTCAGTATTCGTACGAATTTTGAGGGTTCGAAACGTATCAGCCAACTTCATTAAATCAGCAAAATCGCCACTTAATTCTGCTTCAGATGTTTCCACTTGACCTTCATATACCTCACCGGTCGTGCCATTTATCGAAATCCAGTCGCCTTCATTAAACACATGACCACGTGTTGTAAAGGTTCTGTTTTTATAATCAATTTTAACCTCACCTGCTCCTGACACACAACATTTTCCCATACCACGAGCAACAACAGCTGCGTGAGATGTCATTCCACCTTTTGCGGTTAAAATACCTTTTGCAACATCCATTCCCTCAAGATCTTCGGGAGATGTTTCAATACGAACTAATATTGATTTTTTAAACTTTTTCGCTTCATCAGCAAAGAACACAATTTGACCTGTTGCAGCACCCGGAGAAGCCGGAAGACCTTTTGCAACAAGTTTTGCCGATTTTATTGCCTGAGCATTAAACACCGGATGAAGTAGTTCATCTAATTTGATAGGCTCAACCTTAAGCAAAGCTTCTTTATCAGTAATTTCGCCTGCACGTAATTGCTCCATTGCAATACGAACCATTGCAGCTCCGGTACGTTTACCATTACGAGTTTGCAACATCCACAATTTACCATCTTGAATAGTAAATTCAATATCCTGCATATCTTTATAATGCTTTTCTAACTGCACCTGAATATCAAATAATTCTTTATATGCCTGTGGCATAACTTCTTCAAGAGATGGGAATTTTGCAAGTCGTTCATCTTCTGAAACACCTTGTAATTGTGCCCATTTTTCTGAACCACTTTTGGTAATTTGTTGTGGCGTACGCACACCGGCAACCACATCTTCACCCTGAGCATCTATAAGATATTCGCCATTAAATACATTTTCTCCCGTTGCAGCATCACGTGTAAAAGCAACACCGGTAGCAGAATTACTACCCATATTTCCAAATACCATAGCTTGCACATTTACGGCAGTACCCCAATCTGCAGGGATTTTATTCATTGCACGATAATAATTTGCTCGAGGGTTCATCCAACTGTTAAATACCGCACAAACAGCACCCCACAATTGTTCCCAGGCATTGGTTGGAAAATCATTTCCGGTTCGTTTTTTTACTTCCTCTTTAAATTTTGCGACTAACAATTTAAGGTCGTCTACCGTAAACTGAGTATCACTTACAATTCCTTTAGATTCTTTAACCTCTTCCATTATTTGTTCAAAAGGATCAATATCTTCTTTCGAATCCGGTTTCATATCCATTACCACATCGCCATACATTTGAATAAATCGTCTGTATGAATCCCAGGCAAAACGAGGATTTCCGGTTTTTTTCGCAATACCTTCAACCGCATCGTCATTAAGACCAAGATTAAGAACCGTATCCATCATTCCTGGCATAGAAACACGAGCACCAGAGCGAACCGACATTAAAAGTGGGTTTTCTTTGTCGCCAAATTTCATTCCCATTATGCCTTCAACCTCTTCCATAGCTCTTGTTACTTCTTTTTGTAACAATTCTATTAATTTCTCTTGACCGTATTTATAATAATCAGCACACACCTCAGTAGTGATGGTAAATCCGGGAGGAACAGGTATGCCTATTAAATTCATGTCAGCTAAATTAGCTCCTTTTCCACCTAATAAATTCTTCATGTTTCCTTTACCTTCGG
Source organism: Bacteroidales bacterium (assembly GCA_027858745.1). Taxonomy (GTDB): domain Bacteria; phylum Bacteroidota; class Bacteroidia; order Bacteroidales; family UBA1715; genus JAQICB01. The sequence goes on along the minus strand of JAQICB010000013.1, from coordinate 12,050 downwards.
CTTGTTTGTTGCCAAATGTGTACACACGTTTTTTTTCTTCCATTACTTATCCTAATATTAAAATTTATATTCTGTATTTTGGAACAAAATTACATTTATTTTTCATTTTTCAAGTTCCAAAATGACTGAATCTTATCAAGAATTTCCTGTCTTTGCAAACTTTCAGATAATAACATTAGTAGGCTCTCTTTTTTTTCTGATGCAAGACAGTTACAGACCTCTTCTATTTCATAATTATATCCGTTACCTCTATATTCCGGTGTAATATCGTATTCATGTCCATCTACTGTTTTCATAATTTTTGTCGGACAATGCCACATTCGCTCAAAAGTTATTGTTCCTTTTGTGCCATAAATTGTTGCCGTACAGGGCAAATCTTGTATGAAAGATGAGGATAATTCTGCTTTTACAGAATTATCATAATAAAATACCATATTATTTTCACTGTCTACTCCCAATTCGGTAATGATTGCATCTGTTTCTATATGCACCGGCATTCCTAAAAAATGAAGTGCAAAAAAGACCGGATAAATGCCTATATCTAACAAGGCTCCACCACCCAAATCGGGATTGTATATCCGAGAGTTTGGGTCATATTCGGTTGTAAAACCAAAATTTGATTCAACACGAAGAATTTCACCAATTTCATTGTGTTGTATTCGTTCATCAACAGAAATAATTGAAGGCAAAAAACGGGTCCACATGGCTTCCATTAAAAAAACATTTTTCGCACGTGCCATTGTAATTAATTCTTCTAATTCCTCGGCTCGACAAGTAAAAGGCTTTTCGCACAAACAAGCTTTGCCATGTTCGAGGCATAATTTCACCTGCTCGTAATGCATATTATTGGTTGTTGCAACATAGACAACATCAACATTTGCATCTCGCACCAAAGATTCATATGAATCATATACCTGTAGAATGCGATATTGCTTCGCAAAAGCTTGTGCTCGTTCATTTGAACGAGACGCAACTGCATATAATTCAGCATTATTGACATAGGATAAACCTTCTGCAAATTTGTGTGCAATTTTTCCGGGACCAATTATGCCCCATCGTATTTTTTTGTGAGATTTCATATTTGTTTATTGATACCATTGAATATATATTGCATATATGATTCATTTTGCCGTAAGGAAATATTTGAAACACAAATGTACAAAACAAATATTTGAAACAACCGGAAAGAAAAAAAATAAATATTATACCTCTACCGTTAGAGTTAAAAATGATTTTTATATATTCGCAAAAAACAAACGATAATAATGAACAAATTATATATACTTCTACTTCTCGTTTTTTCGTGCACAATATGTTTAACCTCGTGCGACGAAACAAAAAAAAACTACGAAACTCTTGAAAACGAATTAGATACAATTTCTGAAAAACAATTACAGTTATTATATGGTATCGAACGCGATGCATATACAGTCGAACAATACAAAATTCCTCGCAACACGAATCTCTCGGGTATTTTTTCATCTCTGGGTTTTTCGAACGTCACTATCTACAAAGCATCACGTTCTATCGACAGTATTTTTGATGTTCGCAAAATTAAAGCCGGCAATACCTATACAACATTTTTCGAGGAAAAAGATTCTACCCAACAACTTGCCTACTTTGTATATGAAATAAACATGACAGATTTTTTTGTCTGCAATTTCATCTCTGCAGATTCAATTATTTGCTATACAGACTCAAAGGAAATTACTACGAGAGAACTAGGCAAAAAAGGAACCATAGAAAGCTCTTTGTGGAATGCTTTAAAAGAAGAAAATGTACCACCTACACTTTCTTTAGAGTTATCTGAAATGTATGCATGGACAATAGATTTTTTCGGTCTTCAAAAAGGTGATTCATTTACGGTTGTTTACAACGAACAGTTTGTAGACAGCACGAGTATTGGCATCGAGCGAATTAAATATGCAGAATTTACGCATATAGGAGAAAAAATATATGCAATTCCCTTTGAACAAGACAGTGTTGTCGATTTTTTTGATGCACATGGCGAAAGCTTACGTAAAGCATTTCTTAAAGCTCCACTGCGATTTTCCCGCATTAGTTCGCGATTTTCTCACGCACGCAAACACCCTGTTTTGCGAATTGTACGTCCGCATCACGGTATTGACTATGCAGCCCCCACAGGCACACCGGTTAGAACCATCGGCGATGGCGTGGTTGTTAAAAAAGGATATTATGGCGGAGGCGGAAATATGGTGAAAATAAAACACAATTCGACCTACACATCTGCGTATCTTCATTTATCGAAATACAATAAAAATGCTCAAGTCGGAAAACGAATAAAACAAGGAGACATTATTGGATATGTTGGTAGTACGGGGCTTTCGACCGGACCACACTTAGATTTCAGAATTTACAAAAATGGATCGGCAATTAATCCTCTAACCTTAAAATCACCTCCGGTGGCTCCCGTGAAAGAAGAAAATAGAGCAGCATTTAATACTATTCGCGACAGTCTCATCTCAATATTAGATACGATTTAAATTTTTTATATCTTTGAACAATAACATTTAAGATACACAAACATGAAATATATTTATACACTCATCGCATTCAGCATTTCTTTTTCGGTTTTTGCACAGCAAGATAGTAGCACAATATATGAATTGAGCACACACAAAGCTCAGACAACTATTGACGGTAAAAAAATTGAATACACCGCGACTGCCGGCTATTTTCAGCTCGAAAATAAAAAAGGAAAACACATTGCAGATATGTTTCATGTATCATACATACAAAATAATGTTTCCGACAATAAACAAAGACCCATTACATTTGTATTCAACGGTGGTCCAGGCTCATCCTCTGTATGGTTACATATGGGAGCTTTAGGACCAAAACGTATTCAAATGGATGAGGATGGAAATGCAGAAGTTGCACCATATACATTAATTACCAACGAATATTCTTGGCTAGATCTTAGCGATTTAGTATTTATAGACCCAGTTGGTAGCGGATTTAGCAAAGCGAAAGAAGGTGAAGATACAAAACAATTTTATGGATACGAAAATGATATTGAATCAGTTGGCGACTTTATTCGCTTATGGTTAGTACAAAACAATCGCTGGGGTTCACCAAAATACATTGCAGGTGAAAGTTATGGAACAACTCGTGCTTGTGGCGTTGCAGAATATATTATGGACACCTACGGATTATATATTAACGGCATTTCTCTCATTTCGCCTGCACTAAACTTTCAAACACTTCGAGAATATGATGACAACGATTTCCCATACATATTCAACCTTCCTGTTTACACACGAACAGCACAATATCACGGAGCACTCACAGAGAAAAGAAACACCGATACCTCTCTTGTTTCTCAAGCAGAAAAATTTGCATTAGAAACCTATTCGGTAGCTTTGCTCAAAGGCGACTTGCTAAGCAAAAAAGAAAAATATGCCATCGCAGAAGAATTAGCATTTTATACCGGTATTTCAGCCGAAACCTATGTGCAAAACAATTTACGTATTCCTTCATGGAAATTTCGAAAACTACTTCTTGCTTCCGAAGAAAAAATAATTGGCAGATTCGACACTCGACTCACTATGCCTGACCCGCTTCTAAAACGAGACTACCCTTCAGAAGACCCGAGTTTCACCCAAATAAACGGAGCTTTTGCAACCGCATTTAACACTTACATTCAGAACGACCTGCAATATACAAACACCCTCCCATTTTACACCATCGGGAATGTTCACCCCTGGAAATATGGCGACGGTAAATATTTAAATGTTACCGATGAACTTCGCAAAACAATGTATAAAAATCCACATATGAATGTTTGGGTTGCTAATGGCACATATGATTTAGCAACCAGTTATTTCGGAGCCGAATATGCTATTAATCATATGAATCTTACCCAAGAACTCAAAGGCAACATCTATTTCACCTACTACAATGCCGGACATATGATGTATTTATTAAAATCCGAATTGATACAATTAAAAAAAGATGCCGAAGTTTTTTATACGAAATAGTATCTGAAAATATTTTTCTTCGAATTGTTTTATATCAATGATAATTTTATCTAATTTATTTGGGAGCTAATTCAACTACCTCTCTTCTCACCGTTTTTCGTATAATAATACCGGATTGCCCGACAGTTATCTCAAAACCATAGATATAATTTAAGCAAAGATTCACGTAAGATGGAGTGTCGGTGCATTAATTCATATTTATTAGCGTTCTGAACGCTAAAAAATTATATCGAAATCAGGTTCAAAATAAAGATTCTTTAGTAGCTACACAAAATTTATCAATCAACTGAATTAAATAATTTGATTTGGTTTGATAATATTTTTGTGAATCCACGTACATCTTCCCCGGAAAATGCGGTATTCAACTCACCGTATTGAGCAAACTCTGCCTGCATCAAATCATATTTTGAATCAATACCGATAACATCAAAATTATATGGCATCAACTGAACGATAACTTTTCCCGACACATGTTTCTGGGAATCATCCATAAACTTCTCAATATTTCTCATTACCGGTTCTTGATATTGTGCTTCGTGCAACAACATGCCATACCAGTTCGCTAGTTGTTCTTTCCAATACAATTGCCATTTGGTCAGATTATGCTTTTCGAGTTGATGATGAGCTTTTATAATAACCATAGGAGCTGCCGCCTCAAAAGCAACACGTCCTTTTATACCAATAATGGTATCTCCCACGTGCATTCCACGTCCGATAGCATATTTCGATGCAATTTCTTGCAATTTAATAATAATATCAACCGGGTTTTCGTACAAAACATCATTTAAAGCAACCAACTCACCTTTGTCGAATTGCAATGATATTGTTTCCGGTTCTTCTTTCTCCAATTGCGAAGGATAGGCAGATTGAGGGATTGTTTCCTTAGAATCGAGCGTTTCCTTACCACCAATACTTGTCCCCCACAATCCTTGATTGATAGAATATTCAGCTTTTTTAAAATCGAAATCTATACCGTGTTCTTGCAAATAATTAATTTCGAATTCACGAGAAAGTTTGCCATCACGCACGGGCGTTTCAATTTCAATATCCGGGCAAATCACATTAAATGCCAAATCGAAACGTACCTGATCGTTCCCCGCACCTGTACTTCCGTGAATAATAGAATCAGCTTTCACATCGCGTGCATATTTCGCAAGTGCCATGGCTTGAAAAACCCGTTCGGAACTAACCGAAAGAGGATAGGTTCCGTTTTTAAGAATATTACCAAAAATCATATATTTAATGCATTTTTTATAATATTCATGTGTAATATCTATACACACATGTTTTGCCACACCAAGAGCATGAGCTTTTTTCTCAATATCATGCAATTCCTCATGCGAAAAACCGCCGGTATTTACAATAACAGAATGGATGGTATAGTCCATTTCCTGCGAATAATATTTGGCACAATATGAGGTATCAAGACCACCACTAAAAGCGAGTACAGCTATTTTTGACATAGATTTATTTTTTTTATTCATTATTTTTTTCTGAAGGATTATACACCATCCCGGTACACAAACAGATTTTTCGGTTCATGCGTTGTAAAATATCATAATTCACACAGGTTTCGCAGCCTTTCCAGAATGCATCATCTTCGGTTAATTTCAAATAACTAACGGGACGATATCCGAGGTCGGAATTAATTTTCATAACCGCCTCACTAGTAGTTAAGCCAAATAATTTTGCGTCAGGATATAAATCACGAGAGAGTTTAAAAGCCTCTTCTTTAATTTTTTTCGCAATACCCATTCCCCTGAATTTCGACGAGACAATAAGACCGGAATTTGCAACAAATTTGTTATGCTGCCAGGTTTCGATATAACAAAAACCGGCAAGCTCATTTTCTACCAAGGCAATCACAGATTTACCTTCTCGAATTTTATTTAAAATATAATTCGGTGAACGCTGAGCCAAACCCGCACCTTTATCTTGCGAGGCTTCGTAAATTAAATCTGAAATATCCTGAGAATATTTCTCATGCTCCGGAGTAGCTCGTACAACTTGTATATCGGATTCCATATTCATTATAATTTATATACAAAAATCGTAAATAAAAATGAAACTCTCATCTCAGATACAAAAAAAATACAAAAAAAATCAGACAGACACACCATGGCTTGTCCCTACAATGCATTGAGATGATTTGATAAACCTTTAACCAATCACCGATTGATAAGTCTTCAACCGACTACAAGCGATAACCTACCCCCCACAATCAAGCACCGAAAACCATTAACCAACAAGCATTAACAATTAACAATTAAATATGTATATCCATAATTTTGACAAAAAAAACATAAAAGCTTTTCAGTTTTTCTTATTTTTGACTCATTATTTTAAAACTTACATCCTATGGTACTGTCATCTATTGATTTTCTTGTCATTTTTCTCTATGTCTTAGCGACGGTTTTTATTGGTCTCTATTTCAAAAAACAGGCAGAAAAGAACAAATCGGAATATTTGCTCGGTGGCAATCGTCTGAAATGGTACATGCTGGGTATATCAAATGCATCGGGAATGTTTGACATTTCGGGTACCATGTGGCTGGTAAGTCTTATGTTTGTGTATGGGCTCAAAAGTGTGTGGATTCCCTGGGTGTGGCCAACGTTCAATCAAATTTTTCTGATGATGTTTTTATCGGCATGGCTGCGAAAATCAAACGTAACAACAGGTGCGGAATGGATTGCAACACGTTTTGGAAAAGGAACGGGTAGTAAACTTTCTCACGCTATTGTTATTGTTTTTGCATTAATCATAGGTCTTTCAATGTTGGCATACGGATTTGTGGGACTCGGAAAATTTCTAATGTTATTTATTCCATGGCCTTTTGTATGTGAAACTTTTGGGATTTCGCTTACGCTCATCAATCCGGAATACATACCTCATTTGTATGGTATTGTTTTCACCATTTTTGCAACATTTTACGCCATTATGGGTGGTATGTCAAGTATTGTGTGGGCAGATATTCTGCAATATGCAATAATGACTGCTGCAGCTCTCATTATTGGTATTATTGCCATGAATCAGGTGACCCCGGAACTACTCTCATCTCTCTCGCCCGAAGGGTGGAAAACACCATTTTTCTCGTCAATGCTGGACATAGATTGGAGCACAAAAATTAACGAGGTCAACATGCAAATTCAAAAAGACGGCTATTCATTATTTAGCTTATTTTTTGGTTTTATGCTTATGAAAGGTATTTTGGTAAGCCTTGCCGGACCGGCACCAACATACGATATGCAAAAAATACTTGCAACCGAAAATCCGCAAGCTGCAATGAAAATGAGCAGTATGGTAACCATTGTTTTGAAACCGATTCGGTATTTTATGCTCACGGGCTTTGCTGTTCTTGCCATAGTTAATTACGATAAACTGAATTTATTGGTAAATGGCGAAATAGATTTTGAACAAATCCTCCCTTCTGCAATGATTCAATTTGTACCGGTGGGCGTACTCGGACTCCTTCTTGCCGGATTGTTGGCAGCATTTATGTCTACTTTTGCCGGAACTCTCAATGCAGCTCAAGCTTACGTTTCGAATGATATTTATCTGAAATACATTAACCCACATGCATCGCAAAAACAGCTCAAACGCTCAAACTACACGGTCGGCATTAGTGTGGTACTATTGAGCACCATGCTAGGATTTGTATTGGCGGACGTGAACGAAATTCTGCAGGTGGTAACGGGCGCATTTTACGCCAGTTATATTGCATCAAACGTGCTAAAATGGTATTGGTGGCGTCTCAATGCCGAAGGATATTTTTGGGGAATGGTTACCGGTATTTTTTCGGGTGTTGCCATTGGTTTAGTTCAATTATTTGCTCCGGAAATTATAACCGCAAATTTTCCATTAATTCCTAAAAACCTCATCGGTATATACTTTTTCCCTCTTATTCTTGTTATTTCTCTTGCAGGATGTATTATCGGTACGCTCAAATATCCGCCAACAGACGACGAAACATTAGACAATTTCTACACGACTGTTCGCCCTTGGGGATGGTGGAAACCGGTTCTCGAACGCGTGCAAAATGTGAATCCGTCATTCCAAAAAAATACACGCTTTTGGAAAGATTCATTTAACGTGGTAATAGGAACAATAGGGCAAACAGCCTTAGTTACCGTACCGGTATTTATTGTGATTAAAGAATGGGGAAGCTTTGGTATTGCTCTTGGAATTGTGCTTATTATTGGAACTATCCTTAAATTTACATGGTGGAATAAATTACAAGAAATTTAAAATTGCGACTATGAAACATTTTCTATTTATTTTTTCCGTATTTATTCTCTTTTCCTGCAATCCGGGTGGACATTTTAGCGGCAGCAATCTGGGAGGAAAAGCAGGCGAATTATTAATTGTAATTAATAATGAATACACCAACACCGAACTATCGGCAAACGTTAGTTCTTTGCTCAATCAATACGAAGTGGGTTTAATTCAATCGGAACCTCCTTTCAATATTTTAACTATCAGCAGAAACCACTTCAACAGCGTATTTCGTCCGCACCGAAATATTTTATTTATTGATGTTGACCCGAAATACAAAAAACCTTCGGTGCAATTTCATAAAGACATGTGGACAAAAGGACAAGTATATGTCGGCATTGGTGTTTCTCGGGCAGACACACTTATTTCGGTGCTTGAAGACTATCATTCCTCAATTTTAGAATACTTCATAAAAGCAGAAGTAAATCGCTACCAAATAGGATATCAGAGCATTCCTAACAGAAAAGCAACAATGGAAATCGAAAATGATTTACAGATTCACCTCAATATCCCCAAAGGGTTCAAATTGAACAGAATAGACTCAAGCTTCGCATGGCTTTCCCTCGAAAGTCCCGAACACAGCCAGGGAATTGTTATTTACAAACGAGCCTACGAAGACACTCTGCAATTAGAAAAATGGGCAATTTTGAAATATCGCGATTCCTTACTCAAGCAAAACATACCGGGACCTACCGAAGGAAGTTTCATGACCACCGAATACATTTTACCCATTCAACACAAGGTAGGCAGATTTATTCAGAATTCATACACCATAGAACTGCGGGGAAAATGGCGGGTAGAAAATGATTTTATGGCAGGCCCATTCATTAGCTACACATTTGTAGACACAGCACAGCACGCCTTTTTTACCATTGACGGATACGTCTATTATCCGAATAAAAACAAACGAAACTACATGCGTCAAGTAGAAGCAATTTGCCGTTCTACACGTTTTATAACAGATCGCACGAAACAGACAGAAGATGAAAAAAATTAAACTCTATTTTTCTCTTATCAAATTCAGTCACACCATTTTTGCCCTTCCCTTTGCGGCTATCGGTTATTTTTTGGCAGTACATCAAGATGCATATTCATTTGACAGTACTCTGCTTATTTATGTCGTGTTGTGCATGATTTTTGCCCGTTCGGCAGCAATGGCATTTAACCGCTATATAGATGCCGACATCGACAAAAAAAACGAACGCACCGCCACTCGCGAAATTCCGAGCGGGAAAATACAACCACGGGCGGCACTCACATTTACAATTTTTTCGAGTCTCCTCTTTATTACAAGCACATACTATATAAACGAGCTTTGCTTCTACCTCTCTCCCCTCGCCTTGTTTATAGTACTCAGCTACTCCTACACCAAACGATTTACCGCCCTGTGTCATTTCATACTCGGACTCGGACTTTCGCTCGCACCAATTGGAGCATACATAGCCGTTACCGGAGAATTTGCCATTATTCCCATACTTTTTTCCGCAATAGTACTCACCTGGTCGGGCGGATTCGACATTATTTATTCCCTTCAAGACGAAGAGTTTGACAAAGCCGAACAATTACACAGCATACCCGCACGCATAGGCAGAAAAAAAGCACTCCGACTTTCGATTTTCACCCACAGCATTACCGCCCTGTTAGTTTTATTCACCGGTATTGCGGGCAATTTCTCATACCCCTACTGGATAGGTGCTGCCATGTTCATCGGACTACTCACATTCCAACACACAATCGTAAGTCCCCGAGACATTTCAAAAGTTAACCTCGCATTTGGCACCTCAAACGGTATTGCCGGCGTACTGTTTGCTGCCGGAGTAATTGCCGGTTTTTTTGTGTAATATCATACCCTCAACGTTGGATAAATGCGGTTTATATGAAGCATAAATTTTAGAAAAAAATGGGCTTGTGCATCAGTTACTGTTGTTAGGCATTTGTGCGTTTCTTTTTCTTTGAAAGAGTAGTTTTATGTTTCTTTTTATAATCTTTAATAAAACTACTTATTTCTTTACGTTCTCCATCCGTTAATGGAGGGCTTTGAATTGAGAAATCTATACCGTTTGGTTCTTTAATATGTCCCATAATTTTATTCTTTAAAATATTTATCGACTAAAATCTTTGCTGATTTTGTAGGAATAGCCATTTTTTGTCCACTAATTCGAAATGCACCTAATGTATTTTCATAATATTCTATGAGTTGTGTTTTTGCCGTGAAAGCGATGAATCCCTCAAAGTTTTGTTGGAAAGATAGTTTGCAGGCGTATGCTATTAAATTACCAGCAACACCTTCATATACTTTAGTCTTACCAATATTGAAAGGAGCGTTTTCTAATAATGAAACATATATATGGTCTTTTTCTATTGATAAGCTAAGTAAACCTTGAATTATATCTGAATTATTGATAATAGTTAATTTGAAAACTTCTTTTTTATTATTTTCAAGTTCAGCTTTCCAATTAAAATTCCATTTGCTTTTGGTTATCGACTTTAAATCTGCTTTTCTTAATCGAAGAACTTCTGTTTGAAAGCTATCTCCTGTCTTAACATTTTGAATCGAGTTAGTTAACTTGTCAACAACAAAATCTAATTCTATGTTATCATTGTTTTTCATATAGTAAAGATACAATATTTTCTAGATTTACTCAAATGTTTGCATAAGGCATTTTCGCATAATGCCTAACGGACGTATATAAAAAATCGAAGCGGATTTATCAGCATCAGAGTTCCGCGAGGAGCGAGGATCAGATCAATCAGCAAGATTTTGACGAGACGTGCAGTTAGCTTTGTTTTTTATATATTATTATTAGTGGCTGGTATTTAATCATGATTTTCCTTTAAAATATTTTTAAAAAATAACCACTCATTTGTTTCACTTATTTTATATATATCTAATCGTTTTGTTGAAATAGCAGTATTACTTATTCTATCTGTATATAGAATTATTGCTGTCTTTTTGTTTTTTGAAAATAAAGGAATTGAAAATTCATTGATTACACTTTCGTTATTTAAGGTGTCACAATTTATAATTTTATACTTGCCGAGCTTCTTAAATGAATTAATTTTATACTTATTAACTCTTATGAGTTGCTTCTTTAAGTATTGATTTTCAGTAGAGTCAAAGTGAGAACATATTATACCTTGATTGTAATCTTGTATTGTTGGTTTTCCATTTATTTTTTTGGGGTGAGGATAATCAAACATTACAGTCGGTATCTCAAGAGGTGTAGAGCAAACTAAGCCATTACCCGAGTACCTTTTACCTATCATTTGGTCAAGGAATTCTATAATTAAATTTGTGTCTATGTTAATTTCTGTTTGTTTTATGTTTTTCGTTTGAACATTATTCTCTTTTTTTATATAAGATCTGTTAATAGTGTTTGACGTGTCTTTTCTTGAGTTTAATTCAATACTATTTTCCACAATATTCCTATTTGATTCTGTTTGCTTACAACCAGAAGTTAAAATCAAAATTAGGATTGTGAAAATTATGTTTGTTTTAATCATATATATATTATGTTGTAGAATTTATACTTGCCACTAACGGACGTATGTAAAAAATCGAAGCGGATTTATCAGCATCAGAGTTCCGCGAGGAACGAGGATCAGATCAATCAGCAAGATTTTGACGGGCGTTACCACAAGCTTTGTTTTTTATACATTGTTGAACTAAATCCCGCCACTGCGGGATAGTCTTTTATACTCAAATATACAATTAATTTTTAATGTGCTGACCTTTACTGCATTGTTTAATTTAAAAAAATATGTATTACAATGAAA
>JAQICB010000004.1 GCA_027858745.1 Bacteroidales bacterium | reverse complement strand
TCTTTTACCATATCAACATAATCCCAAACACTTTGGAGAGCTGTTTCAATATTAGTACTTCCTTCGAGAGGACAACCAATGAGGTTCCACCCGCTTGTTAATTCAAAAGTAAGTGGTGGTTCTTCTTGCAGAGAAAATGACATATAATTAAGATTTACATAATCAGTATCACCAATAGTTAATCGTAAAATTTGTTCACCTGCTTGCAGCTCAACATTTTCAATAGTAACGTCTGTCCACACTTGCCACCCGCCGGTATTTGGAATAGCAACATTTTCGGCAAGCAGAGTACCGTCAGAATCTAATGAAATAGTTCTGTTGTCACCTTCGCATGCAACACGAAATGTAATGTCGTATGTGCCGGAAGTTGCTGCATTTACTGTATATTCAAGCCATTCACCTGCCATTGTATAGCCGATATTATATCCACCATCCGTGTCTGTACATGTTTCAATATCGACATCTTCATCAGTACGAAAATCAGGGGCAGGGTCAACATTTGTGCCCGCATCTACGTCGTAATACGCAAAACCATTACCACCAACATCGAAGTGTTCGAATTCAATTGTGCCGGGAATAGTAGATATGGTGCCGTTATATGGCCCTTGTGGAATATTAACTTGAATTGAAATAATATCTTCAGATGAATTTCCTTCATTATCATATGCAACTGCTCTGAGTTGGTATGTTCCTGCTTGTGGAACGTCCCAATTAAAGTCGTATGGTGCAGTCCATTCTTCATGGAATGGCGTTGTTTCGTTATTGAGATAAAAATCAACGTGTTCAATTGTTCCATCACTATCTGTTGCGGTTGAGGTAACCGGAATAGTTGCCGGAGCAATAAATTGTTCATTTTCTTGTGGGCCGGTAATTTCAACAGTTGGAATACCTGCTTGTACATTACCAACAAATGTTGTAATACTTGCTGCATCTAATGTTACTTGGAAAGAGCTTCCGGCATTGATAGTGTTTCCTTGACTAATATTTTTTGTAGCAGAGGTTGTGTATTGTTCCCACGACGAAACCTGTGTGCCGGGTATATCTAATGTTAATGATTGAGTAGATGTGTTTTTATTTACGACAACGATTACAACATCACTGTCTTTTTTGTATGCAGAGACAAAAACGTTTGTCGAAGGACTTTTTGTTGCATCAACACGTATGTATCCGGGGCGTACCCATTTTGAGAATTGAGCCATACAGTATCCACGTTTTGTTGCGGTACCCGCAGCAGCCGGGGTATTGCCATTGCCATCGGCATTGCCATCATGAATAAGTGCATAATAGCGGCGTATTGGCCAAAATACATAGGTTTGAAAGTTTCCATCAACCATTGCATAATGAATATGTTCGGCAACTTTTAGAGCATGCTGGTCTTGATTAATAATACCATCATTCCATAGATTTGCATCATATTGACTATCGGTATATACTTCGGTCATCCAGAGCTCTTTGCCTGCACCTTTTTGTTCAAATAAAGGGTAGGGGAAATCCGCATATTGAGTGCCATATAAGTGAGCGCCAAATATATCTACATTCGCAAGAGCTGCCGGGTCATTTAATATAGGGTCGTATACGTCTTTTCTATATTGAAATGATTCAGGTGACATTAATCGGCAATCAATTCTATCTGCATAAGCTTTTATAAAATCCACTGATTCTTGTGGACTCCATTCCGTCCAATCGTGAGCGTAGTCCGGTTCATTTTGAGTAGATATGGCGTATAATTCAACACCTTGATTTCTCATATAGGTAACATAACTATTTAGATGTTCAGCATAGGCAGAAAATGAGGCGGGGTTAATTCGTTTAACTCCGTCAACAGTAATTGTCATTTCAGCCGGCGGATTCCATGGAGAAGCAAATACATAAGCTCCTTGATTGTAGGCGTATTGTGCTGTTTGTATGCCTAATCCCCAATTGTTTGTGTTTTCGGAAACATATGTGCGAAGTACGGTAAGTCCGAGTTGTCCGGCACCGTTGCCAAACGCTAGTTCTCTTTCTGCTGCATTAAGATCAGAATACCATTCGGGATGATTTATGCCACCAAAACCTCTTATAACTTGGTTTTCTGAATTGAGAGTAATAGTTGCTGTTTGGCTATATAGTAAACCACTGCAAAAAATGAGAATGATAAGAAGTATATTTTTTTCAGTAAAATGTAACATACATTATATTCTTTAGTTTATGAGAAAATGTTTTTAATAATGTTTTGTGTAAATTTATGTACTAATTAAGTAGAAATTGAACAGAATTCGTTTCAATTTTGTGTAATAAACGTTTCTTTGTTTTTCTATTTTGCTGGAAAATAGCAGCTTATATTTTTTTATGCAAAGCATACTTTTTCCGCTTATAAACAGCCATCTTCAGCTCAAAAATAATTTAAAATAACTCGTTATTATTTCATTATTTTTGATTGAACCTTACTATTTATAAGCGTTCTGAACCTAAAAAATTATATCGAACTCAGGTTATTATAATACTGTTATATAGTAAAAGTTTTAAATATGTTTTCAAGTTGAAACACAACGAATGATACAAAAACATAATTATTTTTTGCTGAATTTTTTTGCATAATCACTTGGTGATATGCCATATTCTTTCATGAAGACTCTTGAAAAATATCTTGAATCAGAAAAACCTATAAAATCAGATATTTCACCAATTCTGTATTTGCCCGACATAAGCATACCTGCAGCTTTTTGTAGTTTCTTTTCGCGAATAAAATTACCGATAGATTTATTCGTTTTTTTCTTAAACAATCGCCATATCTGAGATTTACTTATACCAATTTCCTCAGCTAAGAAATCTGTGCTTAAATTTTGATTAGAAACATTGTCTTCAATAAAATCTACAATTTTAGTAAACAAAACATCATCGTGAGAATCGGGTAATGAGCTTTCTGAATTAATACCGGCATTTTCAATAGATTTATGTTTGTATTCAAGAAGAGCATCAACTTTTTTCTTGAAAAATATGGGGTTAAAAGGTTTTTCTATAAAATCGTTTGCACCATTTTTAAAGGCTTGTTCTTTAATAAATTCATCCGAATATGATGTGATAATCAAAATTGGAATATGGCTGGTTGTAAAATCATTTTTAAGTTCGGCACAAAGCTCAATACCATCCTTTTTTGGCATGTTTATATCACTAATTATAATGTCAGGTATTATTTCTTTCGCAATTTGAGCACCTTCTTCGCCATCGTAGGCTTCATAAATTTCAAAATTTGCGTTAAATGTTTCTTTGATGATATCAATTGTTTCTTTATTGTCCTCAATTATTAATAAAGAATGTGATTCAATAGTATATTCGTGTGTGTCGTTCAAAGATTCTTCCGGTTTTTGTTGTTGAATAGTGTGCTTGTTAGCCTTTGTTTTTCCTTTTGGTACCGATACGCTTATAATAGTTCCATGAGGCGTGTTGTTTTCAATATTGAACGTACCATTATTTTTATGTATAAAGTTTTTACATAATTGCATGCCCAAACCTGTTCCTTTCTCATTATTAGTATCATATTTTGGTTGCACAGTCTTGTTTGTGAATAAGATATGTTGAGCTATCTTTTCAGTAATGCCGATGCCAGTGTCAATAAATGACGTGGAAATAGTGGTTTCTTCTTCTTGAATTGTAATAAAAATAGAGCTCCCTTTTTGCGAAAATTTTATAGCATTTGTGAGTAAGTTTCTGAAAACCGTATTTATCATGTGTGGATCAACAAAGGCGTTGTGTGTATAATTTGATTCTATAGAAATGGTAATGTTTTTTTGAGTTGCATTACCATTTTCTAAGTCAATAACATCATAAATTAATAATTCCAAATTGATATCAATTGGAGATGCAGTCATCTTAGAATTTTGGCTTCTCACCCAATCTAATACATTAATCATTTGTGTAGATAAAGAATTTACGGAAGCCGTTAAAGAGGAAATTAATTTTTTAACCTTGCTGTTTTTTATTGTTTCGTTTTCATTTTTGAGTAGTTTGGCAATTCCAACAATTCCATTCAATGGGTTTTTAAAGTCGTGAGCAAGTATGCTGATTAATTGATTTTTTGATGAGAGAGCTTCATTTAATTGGGTGTTTTTCATTTCAATAACTAGCTGTTTTTCTTCAAGAATTTCATTAGATAATGTGAGTTCCTTTGTTCGTTTTGTAACCGTATTTTCTAATTTTTCATTGTATTTTTTGAGAGTACGAATTCGAGAAATAATGATTATTGATATTATTGAAATAATTATAAGTGATAGCAATACCTTAAACCACCATGTTTGCCACCAAGGAGGTGTAATAATGATTTCGATAGTTTTTGCTTTGCTCCATTCGCCATCTCCTCCTCTTGCTTTTACTGCAAAAGTGTATGTTCCCGGTTTTATTTCCGAATAATTTGCTATCTGATTTCCGGGAATAGTAGAAATCCAATCTTGATTTTTATTAAGTCTGTATTTGTAGATAATACCATCAGATTCTTGAAATTGAATACTCGAAAAATGAATAGAAAAAGAATTTAATGTGTAGGGGAGAGTAAGTTTTTTTGAATATGTTATTGATTGAGTATATGGAACTCCCCCATCTATTGTGTCTCCAACAGTTACAGAATTACCTTTTATATATAAATGTGTTAATATTGGCATAGAAACTTTTTTGCGTTTTGGTAATACCTTCGGATTGAATGATAGAAATCCTTGAGAATTTGAGAAAAATAATTTTCCTTCTTTTGAGATAGCTCCTCCTTTGTTTATAAAGCCGGCACCGATTCCATCGTGTTTCGTGTAATGAGTAAATGTATGTTTTTGAGTATTATACTTAGTAATAATTGAAGAAGAAAACCATATATTTCCCTCATTATCTGATGTGATAAATTCTATAATATTTGATACTAAACCATCTTTAGTAGTTAAGGTTTGTATTTCTTTTGTCTGTTTGTTGAGTTTTATTATGCCATCTCCGTTTGTGCCAATCCAAAGGTTATTGTACTTGTCTGTGTATATGCAGTGAACAATATTCGAAGGGGTACGATTATCGTTTTTTTCTTTCATATGGTACTGAATAAAACGACGATTTTTGCTCGTTGGATTAGTTATGTGAATAAGCCCTTCGCCAACTGTTCCCACCCAAATCGACCCATCTGAGTCTTCTTCTATAGCAAAAATTTGGATATTTGAGTTTTGGAGAGAATCTATATGAAATTCATATCGTGTGTCGGTTTTTAAATCATAACCGACAATTAATCCAATCCATGTTCCTATCCACACAATGTCGTCAGAATTTTTGCAAGCAAACGATATTGCGGCAGCTGTGGTTATTTTTGTAAATTTTTTTCTTTTGGAGTTATATATATATATAGTGTCGGTACTTTTTATTAAACATTCTGTACCATTAATAGAGAAAACATTTGTTGTTGCTTCGTTATAAATTTTTTCTGCAGAATTTATACCTAAATTATTATAATCATTGCAGCGGTATATTCCGCGATTGTCTGTGTAAAGAAGAGTGCCATTATCAAATAAACAAAATGAAGTAATTTCTGTTTTATTTATTTCTTTTTTGTAGAGTTTGTTTGAAAGAGTAAAATATTTTGCAAAATTCTTCTTGAGATATATGCCATTTTCATATGTTCCAAGCCACATATTATCATATCTATCTTTATATATACACGACACTAATCCGCCGTCAAAATAATTGTTTTTGGAATAATGATCGAAATATGTTGTTTCGTTTTTGCCAATTATTAGAAACCCGGGAGCGGTTCCTACCCATAATGAACCTTGAGAATCAAAACTTGCATCGTAAATAAATGTTTTAAGATTGATAAATTTTTCTATATATTTTTTTGGAATCCAATATCCGGATTCTGTTTTTGTGTTTAATACATATATTCCGTCGAACAGAAATGACATAGTTATAATACTGTCGTTAATCTTTTGGCTTGAAAAACAATGGAGTAGTGGTTTCTTTTCGATAAATTTTGCTTGAGAATTTTGAGTATCATATTTAATAATACCATTGGTACAAGCAATCCATAAAAACGTATCAGATACTTGAAATTGAAAAATCCCCTTGTCTGCATATTTCGTAATATCATCAATACGGTGGGTTATAGAATCGCCTGTTTGATTTAAAGCCAGAATGTTGGCGTTGTTGTTATAAAGCCATATTGTACCTTTATTATCAATATGTATGTTTTTTTTAAAATTAATACCTTGTATTTCAGGAATTGTGAGAGGATGAAATGATTCTGTTTTTTTATTAAAAAATTCTATACCTTTTTCGGTTGATATCCATAATTTACCGTCAATACCTTCTTCTATTGCATTAATGCTTGTTCCGTGTAGTGAATGTTTGTTTGTAGAGTTGTGTGTGAAATTATAAAACGAATTGCCGTCAAAGCGACTTAAACCATTTGACGTTCCTATCCAAATAAATCCATCGGAATCCATTGTAATGCAGTACACTGTTTTGTGAAGCAGACCTTCTGTAACGGAATAGTTTTTAAAAGAAATATTACCCCATACAATAATGCTTTGAAGAAAGAGTGATATAAGAAGTATGAGACGCATATATATCTAAAATTGTATTATTTAAATTACATAATAAAAATGTGGTTCTTATGCAATATGCGAAAGTATTACTATTATTTGATTCTAACAAAATTTGTTTAATTTTTTGAAATTCTTAATTAGAGTTTGTCGATATGTAAGAATTTCACTCTCCCTTTTTATATCGCAAAATGTGTATCACATAGTGTAAGGTTGCCATACGAGGTATGTTATTTCCATCTCCGGTAAATCCATGTGCTAAGTGGGGTGGGATAATGAGACGGGCACTGTCGCCTTTGTGCATAAGTAAAAAAGCTTCTTCTAAGCCCGATTCTACACCGGCTTGTCCTACTTGTACTGTTTTTGTGCCTGTGGAGTCTGAACTGTAACAAACTCTTCCGTTAAGAAGCGATACCGTATACGAGTATTCTATGAAATCTCCTCTTTGTATACTGTCTGAATTGCCCGAAGGACTTATAGAATACCAGAGACCACTCCCTGTTGTTTGCATATTCCAATTGTTTTTTTCGACAAATGCACGAATTGTGTCTTGAATATCGTGAGCATATTTTCTGTTTATTTCTATGCTTTTTTCTTTTATAGTCTTTATATCTTCCGGTGTTAAGGTATTCTTCTGCGGCTGCTGTTTACATGCAGATATGAGCGAAATTACGACTATTAGTACTATGGGAACAAAATGTTTCATTCGACGGTTATTTTTTTAGATATGCTTTTGTGTGTTGTGTAGATGTCGCGTAATTCTATGGAATAAATAAATGTTCCCACAGAATCAGGTGTAAATGTATATTGAATAGTTGTTGTGTCGGAGTTTGGTGTGAAATTATATGTGTGTATAATTTCGTTGTTTTTTGTTATAAAGAGAGAGTCAAGTGAGCATTCAGTTTGTATGCATTGTATGTTGAAAGAGCTTTGTTGGCTTAGTGCAAGTATAGTGTCGGTATATATGCCGGTATTGAGCAGGCGTAACCCCGGTGCTTTAATTGCTTGAACATACACATCTTCTTGTGCCGAAGCTTGTAGGTTTTCGGTGTCGAACGTGTAAATCTGTATTGTTTGATTTTTTGATGAATGAAGAAATGAAACCGGAAATGTAATAGTGTTTGAGCGAGTATGCGGAAAAATACTATCCATTATAAGTGAATCTGAAAAAAACAGTTGCGAATGATGAATAGGAGAGTCTTCTGCATTGTTGGTATAGCTTATGAGAATAGTATCTGTTTCGTGCACGGTATCGGGAATAGATATATCAGTAATATACGGACCGGTTACCGGTTCATAATTACAGGAAACAAAGAGTATAATTGAAAGAAGTACTGCTATGTTTTTCATCTAAGACGTATAATAAATTATTAGTATGTAAAAATAAAAAAAGCCGGTTATTTTGTAACCGGCTTTTTAATTTATTTATTATTGAATGGTAAATTATTCAACAATTTTAGTTTTAATGCTAATAGAAGCTTGTCCGTCAACATCACCTTGAATAGAAGTTACTTCTATAATACCAATTGTTCCGTCAGTAGCAACAAAAGCAATTACATCATCAACAGACAAGTTTGTTAGTTTAGTTGAGGTAATATCTGCTTCAGCAGGAAGATCAACACTAGTAGCTGTTGCATAATCAACACCTGGTAATTCTGTGAATAATGTTTCTGTTGTTCCTTGTAGAGCTTTTATAGCAGAACTTTCTGTTGGAGAGTACAATTGAGCTCCATCATCAACTGTGTTGTTATACACAATTGTTACTTTTTCAGGAGCAGCTTGAGCCTCACCTTGATCCATAATTGCATCGTCAGTTAATGAGTAGTAGCTACCATTAGTGTTACCACCAGCACCAAGAATTTTAGTTCCTTTATCGTCAAGGTCAGACTCAACGTTGATAGCAACAGTTTTAACATCTGTTAACCCGTCTTTGTCAGTTGCCGTGATAGTTAAAGTTTGACTAACTACATTTTCCAATGTTTGGTTTAAAACAACTTCCATATTGTCTTCAACGTCTGTGTCGGCATCATCAGATGCTGTGTAAATAACACCTTGACCGAGTTTTACAACAACATCTTCTAATTTGCTGTCACCTTTACGAACAGTAAAAGTTATACCAATTTCATCACCTAAGCAACGTTCTAAGTCTGCTCCGTCATAGTTTGACCATATAATTTCAGGACCAACAGGGTCTACACCTTCATCACAAGAAGTGAAAAATCCAACGCTTGCAATTAAGCCGAGAATAAATAATACATGTAATTTTTTCATAAGATTTAAATTTAGTTATACAATTAATAGTTTTTATTTCAATATTTATATATGTGCTGCAAATATAAAGTTATATTTCATTATAAAATGTGTTTTGTTAATTTTTTATGTGTATGGTGTGATAAAGGATACTTCCACCGGGTTGTAATAATAAACTGTCTGATATTTCAATAATGCTGTCCTTATCTTGAATCCACAATTTTAAATGTGCGTATTCTTCTTTGTCACCATGAATTACCGATGATACAAAACTGGTGTCATTGTGCATAAAAACGGGAGCTATCATTCGACATTCATCGTTTACAAATGCACCTAAGACATCACCTTCCTGAACGGGCTTGTCATTTATAAATACTGCTGCGGAAAATATGGTAGATTGCATGTAATTTATTCGTTGCCATCCGTGACCCGCAAATAGTGAGGTCACAATAAAGAGGCTTATGATAATAATTGTTTTTTTCATATACTCGCTTAACGTTTATTAATTTTTTTTAGTGTGTCAAATATACAAAAAATTATAAATTATCTCGAAAAAATGAAATTATTTTTTCAAGTACAACTAATTTATGGTATCCGGACATATGATGTTCTTGGGTGGGAAAAAAATGTGTTTCTATTGGAATGCCTCGAGAATTGCAGGTTTCAATAAACTCAATGCTTTGTGCCGGAACGGTTACTTTATCGTGTCCACCATAGAATAGTAATAAATTACCCTCAATAGCATCAACATGGGAGACCAGACTTGATTGGTGGTATCCTTCAGGGTTATTTTCCGGGGTATTCATATATCGTTCTCCATACATTACTTCATAATACTTCCAGTCTGTAACGGGGCTGCCTGCAACTGAAGCTTGAATGTGTTCGGGGAATTGTTGAAGCAAGGTGATGGACATAAATCCGCCAAAACTCCAACCGTATGTACCTATTCTGTTTGTGTCAACATATGGTAAGGTGTATAAAAAATCTATGCCTTTTTTCTGATCTAAAGCTTCTATTTGACCTAATTGTAAATGGGTAGTGTTTTCAAATTCAATTCCTCGTCCCCAGCTGCCTCGATTGTCGACACTAAAAATGATATACCCTTGTGATGCGAGTATATATGATGTAATATCGTATCCGCACATCCACGAATTGCGAACAATTTGGAGATGAGGCCCTCCATAAACATCGATAATTACCGGATATTGTTTGTTTTCTGAAAAATCTGGTGGTTTTATCATGCTGTAATAGAGTTCTGTCGAATCATCTGCGGCGACAATTTTTCCAAAATTCACGTTTGGTGTTTTAAAGTGCTCTAATGGATTTACTGATGAGAAAATAGATTTTGAGGTATTATTCTGTGTGTTGAAAATTGAATATGAATGAGCTTGTGAAATGCTGTGAAAGGTTTCTATTGCATAGGGGAGCGTTGGGTGAGTTACGCATGTGTGCGTGCCATCTGTCGAGTCAACAACTGATACCGAAGAGTCTGTTATGTGGTAGATATATCTGTTTGTTGGATTTTTTTCAGAGCTTCCCTCAGCTATAATTTGGGAAGGGTTTATATGGATGTCAGATATTTCCCAGTTTCCGTGTGTTAATTGTGTCTCCCTATTAGAAGGTAAAGAGTAAGAATAGAGATGTTGGTATTCATTTTTTCTGCTTATAAAATAGAATGATGAATCAGAATTTGTAAAATAAACAGGGAAGAGGGGTTCAACATATTTTGCATGCGTTTCGGAAAAAATTGTGCGAATATATTTGCCTGTTTCCACATCATATTCTTCAAGATGAGAGCTGTCTTGCGAACGGTTTAGGTGAAATAAATAGATTTTATTTTCATTGAAATTAAATGTGGGATTTGTATAATAACCTTCAGTTGTACGAAGTGATAAAAATACACTCGTATCTCTTTGTAGCGAGTATATACCAATTTTAATTTTCTCATAATTCCCCCCGGCAAAAGCATATTTGTATGTTGAAACATTTGGTGGAATCGTTTTTGTTGATATATAATGGTAATCTGGAATAGCTGAGTCATTTTTGCAAATATATATAAGATAATCTCCACGTGCCGACCAAAAAGATCCTTGTGAATATCCAAATTCATTTCGGTAAATTGAATCGGATACATAATAGGTTTTAGGAATGGCAAGTCGTATTGTCTTGTCCTGTGTTCTGATGAAAAGATTCCGATTGAGAATATATGTGAAATTAACGTTTTCTGAATGTCGAATTCCATATGAATTTGAAGGTATACGAATGCTTGATTTAATTTTATTTTTCTTTGTAGAATAGTCGAAAATTGCAGTATCGGTAATGAACCGTAATGTTGATTTATTAAGCCATATATGTTTTGGTAATGAATATAATTGGAAATCAATTTTTTGTGCTAAATTAGAGCGGTCGATAATAAATTTTTCGGGTTCGCTTAGGTTCTGTGTGAATAATGAATCATTCCGAACGTAACTGCATTGGCTTGTGTTTGGCACCCATTGAATATGTTGTAATTGTGTGGGATAAAAATTTCGGTGTTTAATTGCTTTAAGAGTAATATCTTTTTGGGCAAATGTTGAGTTGCTCAAAAACACAGAGATGCTAATAATAGACAAAAATCTAAAAAAAGTTGCTGAAAATACGGTACTGATGTCTTGTTTTATCTTGAGAAACATATCTTTGCATATTCGTGTTCAAATATACATATTTATAGAGGAATAATGAGAGATTTAATAAAAAAAACAGTATTGTTTTTTGTAATTTTTGTACTCTTTTCGTGTGAAAATCATGTGCGAGAGGTTACGGTACAGTACTATGATTCTGTTTATTATAAGAATTATTACTCATTATTGCATGTGCAAAAAGTACGAAAACAATATGAACAATTATCTGCATTTGAGCATATGTTAATAACACACAATATTGTACCAATTCAGAGTGTTGATTCTTCAATTCAGATTAATTTAAAATATGCCGGGAATGATAATTTTTGGAATGTGAATTTTTATAAAGTGCATAATTGTGCCTATTTGCAATATGAGACTGCTCTCAAATTACGAAAAGCTCAGCAATTATTATGGGAAGTTGACTCTACTTATTCTTTATTGGTTTTCGATGCATTACGACCATATTGTATACAAGTTGACATGTGGAATAAATGTTCTTTATCGGGAATAAAAAAACGAAATTTTGTAGCTTCTCCTACACATAAATCATTACATAATTACGGACTTGCGGTAGATGTTACTGTTTGTCGTGGAAGCAAAGAGCTTGATATGGGAACACTGTTCGATGTTCCGGGAAGAACATCGTATACATATAATGAAGATAAATTAGTGAAAGTTGGTGCACTTTCGAAACAACAGGTTCAAAATAGGCGTATATTACGTAAAGCAATGAGAGAAGCGGGGTTTATACCTAACAAATATGAGTGGTGGCATTTTTCTTCTGAATATAGAAAAAACGTTAATCAGTTTCCCTATGTTTATTGTTTTGATTCTATTGCTAACTAATAAATCGTAAAATTATGGATTTTGATATTTTTAATATTTCTCATAATATTGAACTGCCACAAAAGGGAAAGGTGCTGGTTTCGGTTCCATTTATTAGTGATAGTTTTTTTTATAAAACAGTAATTTATCTTGTTGAACATTCTGATGAATCTACTGTTGGTATTGTACTTAATAAACCATTACCTATGAGTTTACACGAATTGGTTGAACAAGTACCCGAATCAAATTTTCCGGTGCACATTGGGGGGCCGGCTGAACATACGAATTTACATATGCTCCATACCTTCGGCAATAAAATATCCGGAAGTGTGCTCGTAGCAGATGGTGTATATTGGGGTGGTGATTTTGAGGAAATTAAACATCATATTTCTAACCATAAACTTTCAAAACGTAATATTCGTTTTTTTCTTGGTTATTCCGGTTGGGGGAAAAATCAATTGAAACAAGAGATAGAAGAAGATACATGGTTGGTGTCATCAATATCTCTACAAGAATTATTTTCTATTTCTAAGGATATAAATCTTTGGGATACTATTTTAAAAAATATGGGATCAAAGTACAAAGCGTGGACTCATTTTCCGCCGAGTCCTTTGTTTAATTGACTATTAGGCTTAATAGACAAATGTTAGGCTGTTTTTCCTTAAATATTTCCAAGTGGACAAAAATTAGGCTGTTAATTTCAGGAGTTTTACACTTTCAAAAAAGCATCAATAAACTTCATT
>JAQICB010000098.1 GCA_027858745.1 Bacteroidales bacterium | reverse complement strand
AGCAAAAAGAATTAGTTTTTGAGAAAGACTTATTTTCCGGTTAATTTCTGATTTCACCCCATGTTTAGTGGGCTATAGGGCTTATTTTTTGATTTCTTAAAAAGTTTCGGATGCTTGTGAAAACTTTTTACAAATATAGTGATATTAATCCGATAAACATCGTATATTTGTAAAAAATAACAAAAAGATAAGCATATGAAACACATTTTTTTAACAACGGTAGCTACAGCTTTTTTTCTGGTAAGTTGCAATTCGAATGATACTGCCAATGCTCAGGAATCAACTGAATCACAACAAGAAACTTCCCAAAATCAAGAATCTGCTACGGAAGAAAAAAAAGCAGTGAGTGAAACCACAGCTCCGGCACAAACTACGGGGAAAGTAGTTAAACTTACCACTGCTGAATTTAAAGAGTTAGTGTACGATTACACGCAACATCCTGACAAATGGGTGTACAAAGGCACAAAGCCGTGTGTAATTGACTTTTACGCAGACTGGTGTCGTCCGTGTAAAATTATAGCTCCCATCATGGAAGAGTTGGCTGCTGAATATGGCGACCAAATTACTATCTACAAAATTGACACTGAGGCAGAACGTGAATTAGCACAAGTTTTTCAAATTAGAAGTATTCCTATGGTGGTATTTTGTCCGGTAAACGGAAATCCGCAAGGAACTATGGGAGCTTTGTCTAAAGAACAATACAAAACACAAATTGACGCTATATTAACTGAATAAATTCATCTTTTTTTATGGACACTCATCATATTAATATTCGATATTCAAATTTAGCAGAATCTGACTGCTGTTTATCCTGTGGCAAAGCAATTAATTTTGCAAAACCACAAGCAGGAGAAGTCTGCGTGGATTTGGGTAGCGGGCGCGGAACGGATGTTATTCGCATGGCACAAAGTGTAGGCGAAAACGGGAAGGCTATTGGCGTTGATGTTTCTGAGGGAATGCTGAAAAAAGCTGAAAAAAATGCACAAAAACTAGGTGTTTCAAATGTGCATTTTATACAATCGGAGCTCGAACATATTGTACTCGATGATAGCTCAATAGATTTATTGATTTCAAATTGTACGATTAATCATGCCACCGATAAACAACAGGTGTGGAATGAAATTCATCGTATCTTAAAAAAAGGCGGACGTTTTGTGGTAAGTGACATTTATTCATTAGAAGAGGTGCCGGAAAAATATCGAAACGACGCACAAGCGGTTGCGGAATGTTGGGCAGGTGCAATTACAAAAGATGAATATTTAAATCAATTAACCGCTGCAGGTTTTACAAATATTTCAATTCTCGAAGAAAGTACCCCCTATCCGAAGGGAAGTATTGAAGTATCGAGTTTTACCATAGCAGCAACAAAAAAGAAAGGAGCATGTTCGTGCTCTTCATAACGACATGATGATGTGTGTGTTTCATACACAGATTCATATTTCTCAGTAGTAATTTTTTTAAAATGTTAGTTTATGAGAAGTTTAGTAAAAAAGGCAGAAGCTCGCAAGTCTGAAGTTGCACAATGTTGTGCAAAAAATTCACGAATTGTAGCAGGCTGTCACGATTAAATCTATATGCGGAACACATCGTTCCGCATATTTTTTCCAAACTCATTATCATTATGCGATTATCAAAACACACCATTATTTCTCGAATTGCTGATTCTGAAGAGTATTTCATTATCAACCCGCTTGTGCAACAGGCTGACATTCTGAACAAAGAGGAAGCGGAAAAAATTCTTAGGGGCGATTATTCCAATCCGGCTTTACAGGATAAAAAATATGTCTTATCCGAAACGGAGGAACAGCAGATTTTCACTCAAAAATATCTTGATTTTATGGATAATCGGGACAGTGATGAAATTCAAATTTTCTTTGCTCCGTGGTATGCATGCAATTTTGCATGTTCATATTGCTATCAGCACGAATATACCAATGCCAACGAACAGCTAAAACCGGAGATAATTGATGCTTTTTTTTCGTATATTGAAAACGCATTTGCAGGAAGACGAAAGTACATAACCATTTTTGGCGGAGAACCGCTGATGAAAGGGAAAGAACACAAAAAGATTATAGAAACGATAGTACACAAAGCTCGTGAGACTCAAATAGACATAGCATTAGTAACAAACGGCTACCATCTCAACGACTATGCAGATATTCTGGCACAAGCTCACATTCGCGAAGTGCAGGTAACTTTAGACGGAACCGAAGAAATGCATAATTCCCGCAGAATAATTCATGGTGGCGGAGGCAGTTTTACTGAAATTGTATCAGGAATAGATACATTACTTAGGCGAAACGTACCAATAAATTTACGGGTGGTGGTTGATAAAGAAAACATCTCTAATTTACCGGAATTGGCGGAATTTTCACGTAAAAAAGGATGGACAGATTCTCCTCTGTTTAAAACACAATTGGGCAGAAACTACGAATTGCATTCCTGCCAAACAAACAATCAAAAATTATTCTCCCGCATCCAAATGTATCGGGAAATATATAGTATTATACAAAAACATCCGGGATTTTTAGATTTTCACAAACCGGGATTTTCCATCAGTAAATTTTTGTGGGAACAGGGCGAATTACCCGACCCACTCTTCGATTCATGTCCGGGAACCAAAACCGAGTGGGCTTTTGACTATCTCGGAAACATATATTCGTGCACAGCAACGGTGGGAAAAACCGAAGAAAAACTCGGCACATTTTATCCTGAAGTTCACTTAGATGCAAACCTCGTAGAAGAATGGGAAGAACGCGATGTAATGAATATTGACGCATGTAAAAACTGTTCGGTTCAGCTGGCGTGCGGCGGCGGCTGTGCATCGGTTGCAAAAAACAACAATGGATCGGTATTATCCCCTGATTGTCGACCGATAACCGAATTACTCGAATTAGGAATTGCAAACTATTTTACAAAATAAATATGGACTGTACCCGTTGCACAACAAAACAATGTCAGAGTCTCTCTGAATGCACATCGCTTAAAGTAGATGCAGCAGGAATTGCCCGTGAATATTTGAGCGAGGAAAACCAAAAAATCGTTCGCTCTGCCGCAAAGCTGGTGGATAACGGGCGAGGTGGCACTTTAGGCAGAATAGAAGAATTGGCAGAATTTTGTACAAATATGAACTTCAAAAAAGTTGGAATTGCATATTGTTGGGGATTAGAGAATCTTGCATCGCAACTAGCTACCTATTTGCGAGAACAAGGATTGAGGGCTATTCCCGTACGATGTACAACCGGCGGGAAATCGCAGGCAGAAACGAACAGCACGAGCAGCATTAAATCGGTATCGTGCAATCCGCTTACGCAGGCAAAACAATTAAATACAGAAAAAGTAGATATTGCAGTTACACTGGGTTTGTGCATGGGACACGATATATTGTTCCAACAACAATGCACCGCACCTGTTACAAATATATTAGTAAAAGACAGGGTGTATAATCACCAGCCATTCGATTTTTTTAACACAAAATAATAATAACTATGAAAGAAATTAACGAACAAGAATTTGAAAGCGTAGTGCTCAAAGGCGGCAAAGTAGTCGTAGATTTTTATTCTACCGAATGTCCTCCTTGTGAAGCTCTGGCACCAAAATTTGAAGATGTGGCGAACTTATACGGTGAGCATATTTCCTTCGTAAAAATATTCAGACAAGGCAATAGAGAACTTGTTGAAAAACTTGAAGTACAAGGATCGCCAACAGTTCTCTTTTATGATAATGGGAAACAAGTTGCTCCCATGATAAGCGGTGGTATAAAAAAATCGGAATTAGTAGAAGTATGTGATTCGATGATACCTGCAGAAGCATCACAAAAAATTCACGATTCCATAAAACCCGTAAATACGCATTGCGAAGCACTCATTATTGGCGGCGGACCTGCCGGATTAGCTGCCGGATTATATTTATGCCAAGCAAAAGTAAACACCATATTGGTAGACATTCAATTGCCTGGCGGACAAGTATCGACAACCCATCAGGTATCGAACTACCCGGGTTTTATAGAGCCACAACCGGGATTTATGCTTTCTCACTTTATGAGTGAACAAACCAAACAATGCGGCACAAAATACAAAGTAGCGGTAGATGTTGCTCAGGTCGATTTACAAAACAAAACAGTTGTAATTGATGATTATGAAACAATTACTGCCGAAAAAATTGTTATTGCAAGCGGTGCCAGTCCTCGTCCACTCGGCATTCCGGGAGAAAAAGAATATAAAGGACAAGGCATTTCGTACTGTGCTACCTGCGATGCAAAATATTTTGAAAACAAAGAGGTTATTGTTGTTGGCGGTGGAAATTCAGCTGTTGAAGAAGCTGCTTTTATTGCAAAATTTGCCTCAAAAATCACCATGATTCATCAGTTTGGAGAACTGACGGCAAACAAACAATCAGCACAAAAAATAATTGACAATCCGAAAATTTCGATTCTCTTCAACAGCGAACCCCGTGCATTTATAAAAGAACCCAATAAAATGACGGTAGAATACGAAAATCTCGAAACAAAAACACGCGAGACGATTTCGGCTGACGGCATTTTTGTATTTATTGGTATGCAGCCAAACGGTTCTTTGTTCGGAACACAGCTTGAAACTGACGATTGGGGATATATCTCAACAAACGAAGATATGCGTGCAAGCATACCCGGGGTATATGCAATTGGAGACATCCGCAGCAAAAAATATCGCCAAATAACAACCGCCGTTGCAGACGGAACTATTGCAGCGATTGATATTTCAAAAAGTTTATAAAAAAAATACGTCACTGGGTTACCTCTCTTCGAGGTGACCCAACGTGGCATTAAATTTGTAAAAGCGTTACAAAAAAACAAACATATGAAACGCTTTTTTTTGGTACTTATAGTAAGTATTACAAGCATTACACTCTACGCACAGTATTCCACTTCGGAAGTGGGCATAACCGGTTTTAGAGGGATTGACAGAGATTTTCAAAACACCACCCTATTTGGCATTACGTTCAAACCATACATTACCGAGAATATTCAACTTAACTATAGTTTACGTATGGGAAGCTCCGAAGAAAATGGCTTTACCCTTCAAGCTCCCATGGGTATTTTGGGAGGTGGAATTCTTTTTGTGGGAAGCTTCGACGAAGAAGAAGATGGTTGGGCGGGACTTGCAATTTTAACCACCATTATTCCCGAAGGAATTACCTACAATATACATCTTGATTACAACTCAACATTTTCCCCCTATATCAATATATTATCTATGGAATTTACCCAATATTACATACAACCATACTATGAAATAGGCTTTAGCTTTAAAGAATATTTTGCCGAAAACATCTATGCAAGTTTCGATATTCGATGCAAAAGTATCTACACAGGCTTCGAGCCCGTTGGTTTTGTGGGTGGCACAATTGGAATTTGCAAACTATGAAAGAGCCTCATCAATCATCCCACATAATCTTTTCGAAATAACAGAGTAAATAATCCTCGGGGCAAGCCCACGAGGCATTTTTAGAATAGACTTAACTGATGATTATTTTTAATCTTTACATATTCTTTTTCTTTCCCTTGTGATTTAACATATTCCGAAATCTTATTTTCTGTTCCATGCTGACCAACAGTATTGACAAAATATCCTTTACCAAAAAATTCACCTCCCCATAATTGTTTTTTCACCATTGGACACAATTTCAATACTTCTCTTGCAATCAAGCTTTTTATCATTGTAACTAATTTTGTTACACTATATGTAGGCACACTTTGAATCAGAAAATGTACATGATCATCATCTGTACCTATTTCAAGAAAACGAATATCATAACGTTTCTCTAGTTCTTCACAAACTGATACTAGAACTTTATCTACTTCTGGTGTAAATACAACTCTTCTATACTTTGCACTTGTTACTACATGATACAACAGTACTGTTACATTATGGCTCTTATGTATATATTTGCTAGTTTGTGACATCAAGACGCTAAAATACAAATTATTTACGAGGCAAGCCTCGGGGAATTAAACCCAAAGAGATTAAAATTCTGCCTTTATCACAAAAGTTGGCAAAATTGTAAATAAAGTATATTGATATACTTTGATTTCATCATTCGCAGTATTCGAATAAAATTCATAACCCAATGGATTTTTTTTCGCATATACGTTCCATATTCCAAAATTCATTGACCAATTAAGTTTAGTTTCCTGTTGCTTTGGTTTATAATTACATGAAATATCTAAGCGGTGATAATCCGGAAATCTTCCTGCATTTCTCTGTGTATACAGAGGAACGGTGTTGTCTTGATATTCATAAAATCCAACAGGAAAAGTTGCAGGTCTGCCACTCATATACATCCAAACTGCGCTCAAGCTCCAGTTTGTATTAATTTTATATTGTGCATTAATCCGGAAATCATGGGGAATATCATACGGAGAATTATATACTTCATTATCATTAATGCCATGAATTTTCCGAACAGCTTTTGAGTAGGTATAACTAATATTTCCGGTGAGACGACCAATTTCTTTTTTTACATTAAACTCCACTCCATACGCATTTGCCTCACCTTTTCTTACCTCACCTTCTATATACGGGTTATTCACTATACGAGCATGGTCAACAAAGTCTAATTGATTGTGGTATTTTTTATAATATAATTCTGTCGAAAAAAAATACTGCGTACTCAACTGTTGAAACCAAGCAATCGAAATAATATCTGCAATAATTGGAGATATATTAGGGTTCGCAGGAAACCAGGTTTCGAGCGAAGAATATGAAAGCGAATTATTTTGAAGCATCTGCATATATTGCACGTTACGAGCATATGCCAATTTTAAAGAATACTCGGAATTAAGTTTCACATTCGCACTGATACGGGGCTCTGCATACATAAAAGTTTTGTAAGCACCGTTTTGATTGGTGTTGGTGTCTGCTGGCACATACTGTTGGTCGTAATCAAACCACATTGCTGTACCATAATTTTGAAAAGCAGACAAACGCAGCCCGTAATTCAAGCCAAGCCACGAAAAAAGATCCCTGTCGTTTAGTAAATAAAAAGCGTGTTCAAATGCCTGAATCCTTGGTATATTTTGGAGAGAATCGGAAGTTTCTCCAGGAATAAATCTATGATATATACTGCCCGCCCCAACTTTAATTTCATTGCCGGGACGCACATAATATGTTAGATCACATTTCAGGTTCATATCATGTACACCGGTACGCCATGTATAATCTCGTTGTTCATCCTTAAATTGCAGATAGTTTTGGTAATCGCTCATAATAAATGAGGTTTTAAGAAATAATTTACTTCCTATATTCCTGCTCCACCTTACCGTACCCAATATGTTGCCCCATTTATTGTAAAATCCGTCAAGCGATTCTATTACATCTTTTCCATTATAAAATGAAAGAAACAAACGATTTTTGGTGCCAATTTTTGTATTAAGCTTCAGATTTATATCATAGAAAGAAGGCACCAAAGCCATATTGGCACCGGGGGTGAAAACCAAGTCAATTAAACTCTTTCGTCCGGAAACAAAAAAACTTGACTTTTCTTGTACAATTGGTCCGCTAGCCGTAACAATTCCGGAAAAGGGACTTATTCCCGCAGAAAAAACGTGTTCATACATATTTCCCTCTTTCATTTTACAATCAATAACCGATGAAACCCTTCCACCATATTGAGCAGGCATATTACTTTTGTATAAATAGACATAATTAAGAGCATCCGGATTAAATACTGAAATTAAGCCAAACAAATGCGAGGGATTATAGATGGGAGCCTCATCAATTAAAATCAAATTCTGATCGCTACTCCCACCGCGAATAAACATACCGGATGAGCCATCACCTAAGGTTTTTACTCCCGACTGCAATTGAATTGTCTTTATCACATCTGCCTCACCAAACATAGAAGGCATTTGAGAAATGCTTTTCGGAGTAAATTTTTCAGTATTAAATTCATTTATTCGTATGGGGTCTTCAGATTTTTCTGCGGTAATGGTAACTGTCCCAATGTCTACGAATGTGCCACTCAGAAATATATCTTTAACACTATGTTGCGCTAATAAAATGTCGAAGTTTTCTGTTTCATAACCTAAATAAGAACAACTGAGCGTGTATTTCCCTGCCGGAAGCGAAAAAGAATAATATCCATATCCATTAGTGATTACACCTTTATTATGCGTTTTTTCATATAGTAAAGCTCCAATTAGAACCTCTCCTGTTTTTTTATCTTTCACATAGCCGCTTACCGTACAATACTCTTGAGAATAAGCAGAAAAGCTTAGGCATACAAAAAATACTATATACAAAATCCTTTTCATCTATTTATTACTGAATTATAAGTTTTATATCCTTATTAGTAGTGTCCAGGGAATATGCTTGTAGCATGTAAACTCCCGGGTTCAGACATGAAAGATCAATTGGAACAAAGTTTATCCCTTCTTGAATAGAAACAGTCTGCACTGAAACGTTTTTCCCCTGTAAATCGGCAATCCGTATTGAAATATGTAAATCCTTATTACATTCAATTTGTAATGATGTATGCGTACGTGCCGGGTTCGGGTAAACCGCAATACTCTGTATTGGTTCAAACAGGTTTTGATAAAGATGCTGTTCACCAAAATATTCGCACAGCAATTTCATGCCGGCAAATACATTCAACCGCCCCCCTGATACCGTTATATTTTCAAGCAGAGCAACAGGGGTAACCCCATTCATTATTGCAGATTTTATAATGAATGCTGTTTGTGAAGGATTCTGCTGAATATAGTGCTGAAAACCTTCTGATGGCAAAAGATACATCAAAGCAATTGCACCCGTAACATGGGGGGCAGCTGCAGAAGTGCCACTAAAATAGCCATAATCACCCGCATTTAACACTGTATATGTATTATCTCCCGGTGCTGCTAAATCAACAGAATTCGAGCCAAAACCGGCATCATATACTTTTTCATCATATTGATTGGTATTGCTTACCGTAATCACATAATTACTCTCGCAAGTAGAAGGCATATCACCGTATACATCAATGTCAACATTTTCATTAGGAACAGAATGAATACTTAAAACGCCTACACTTCCCAAACTATCGTACATCGAACACCATTCAGGATAATTTGAAGCCCACAGCGAATCTTTGCCCCATGAACAATTTACCGCTACAATGTAAGCTCCTGTCTGTCCTTTGGTTTGATTGTATGCTTTGCGCATCATGTAAACATATTGCAAAGAATTAATTATTGATTCGACAGATTCCCCTTTTACAATATTCATCAGTTTCACTGTAGGGCTTATTCCATTTATTCCAAAATTATTATCATTTTCTGCACCTATAATACCATTTACGGGCGTTCCGTGCCAATTTCCAACTCCACCAATACTGATATCATTTGTGTTATTTTGAAAATTCCATCCGTGAATATCATCAATAAAACCATTGTTGTCGTCGTCAATTCCATTACCCGATATTTCTTGCTTGTTAGTCCAAAAACTGTGTATTAAATCTTCATGTTCGAGGTTTACACCTTTATCAATAATAACAATAACCGGAGTTTCGGGCACATTATATGTATGCGACGATACTATTTTAACCGCCTCATAATATTCTATAATTTCAAGATTATTTTGGGCGTAAATAGATCTATTTATCATCATCAATACAATAAGAATTAAAAACTTTAGTCTATTCATC
Organism: Bacteroidales bacterium; assembly: GCA_027858745.1. Taxonomy (GTDB): domain Bacteria; phylum Bacteroidota; class Bacteroidia; order Bacteroidales; family UBA1715; genus JAQICB01. Next base: position 397 of record JAQICB010000098.1, on the reverse strand, counting down.
TTTATATCATCGGTATAAATCAAACCCCATTACTTTATATGGTCGAACACATACCATAGTGCTGTTATTCAGTGACTTTATAAAATGTCGATTTCACCATATTCGTACTTATCCTAACCGATATTTTAACTATTGAGCCGGCATGCACCAAGGTATCTGCAAAGCGTGTCGTTATAATTGCTTTTTCAAATTGATTGCTATATTCATTCATGCCATGCGAGAGAAATTGTAAATCATCGTGTTCATCTGATAATTCTTCAATAGTAACTTGATCAATTTTTCGTAAATATTGAATCGCCCCCCTTTCATATACGACCTCAAGCACTGTTTGATGAACACTATTTATCACAACCGAAACCGTATCGTCAGTAATTTCAACACCATTTTCGTCTTTAAT
>JAQICB010000071.1 GCA_027858745.1 Bacteroidales bacterium | reverse complement strand
ATTAAGCAAGTTATCATTTATAGTGATACTTCCCCCTTCCTTTGCTTCGTTCCGCTACGCTCCACTTCGCAAAGGAAGGGGGAAGTTTTTCCATTAACAACGTGGTGAAACTTTACAGAAAAGAAAATAAGAACCCATGCAATTTCAGGCCAAATCAAATAATTGGACGTTGCATATCCAGTACATGTTATAATTGAAATCACTTGAAAAAAAGATTCCCTAAATGACGTTTCAAGTGGTTTGTCCATTTGAAAAAATAATGTTGCTGTAATTATGCTCCCTATTATGAATATAAGTAGAAGATAAAATTTAAATTCTTCGTTTTCCTTGATTTTAGAAAAATCTCTTTTTATTAAGTAATAGTGAATTATAAAGTTTGCACCGGACAATAACATGAAAATCATTATCACATATTGAATATATGGCGAATAATCCGCAATGCTGGTATTTTTTGGTGAAAATCCACCAGTTGCGACAGTACCAAATGCGTGACAAACACTTTCAAAAAGGTTCATATGTCCTAAAAGTAATAATACAGTTTCAATAGCTGTTAGACCGAAGTAAATTATTAGCAATTGAGTACCAACCTGTCTGATTTTTGGTTTAATTTTTTCTTGAAAAGAAGATTCTGATGTGAATAGATAATAACCTCCTATATTGAGTGCTGGCAGTATAATAATCACTAACATTATTATTCCAATTCCGCCTATCCAATGGGTTAAACTCCTCCAAAACAAAATTGATTTTGGTAAAGATTCAATGTCAGTTAAAATTGACGAACCTGTTGTAGTAAACCCTGATACGGATTCAAAAAAAGCATTTGTAAAAGAAGGAATAGCACCAGAAAATAAATACGGGAGAGAACCGATTAAACCTAATAAAATCCATGATATTGTTACAGTAAAGTAAGCATCTCTTTTTTGAATATCGTTATTGGCATCTACTTTTCTTGATGCAAAAAATAATATTAATCCAATGGATAATGCAATTAATTCTGAATAAATAAATGGGTAAAGGTTTTCAGAATACATATATGCAATCCCTATACAAATAAGAAAAGAAGCACTTAGAATAAATAAATTCAGGCTTATTACTCTTGCTGTTAATTTAAAATTTAAAATCTTGTTCATTTTGTACTGCTGTGTCTTTTTTTAATGTGTGGTAACTAGTTTATATGTATGATAATGTCATGCTTTATATTCCTTATAGATATGTATTGTACAGCTTTTCTCATACTATATTTGCGTAATTAGTGTTAACCCAAATCATTAGTGTCCGGTAAAAAAAATATCCGGGCAGCATATTTTACAATGCCACCCGGAATGTCTATTTTTGATTTTCGACAAAAAAAATGAGACATGGGCAAAAATACAAATTTTAGCGGACAGCCAATATTTAATCAGTTATTAAAATTTATTGATAAGCAAGAAATAAGAAAAATAGCACAAATGCATAATGCAGAGAGGTATGTAAAGAAATTTACGACTTATCACCACGTTGTTGTAATGCTTTTTGTTTCATTTGAAGGTTATCATTCTTTAAGAGAGACAATTATTGGCTTGCTGGCTAATGCTCATAAGCTTGCTCATCTGGGATTATCATATTTGGTGCGCAGAAGCACGTTTTCCGAAGCTAATCAACGACGTAGCAGTAAGGTGTTCGGAGATATTTATATGAGTACCTATCGAAAATATGCAAAATTTTTAGCGGACAGCCGGTTGAATGATGCAGATATGAAACGGCTTTATATTATGGATTCAACAACAATCTCTTTATTTAAAAGTATTTTACGCGGTGTCGGACGGAATCCAAAGGAAGGGAAAAAGAAAGGAGGAATAAAAGCACATACGATTATAAAAGCCAGTGAAAATGTGCCCTGCCTCATTCGATATAGCGAAGCAGTTCGACATGACCACTTATTTTTAGAACATGTGAACGAGTTATCAGCAGGTTCAATCATTACATTTGATAAAGGATATGTAGATTATGCCCAATATGAGTCTTTTACACAAAAACACATATGGTACGTAACAAGGCTAAAAGAAAGTGCCATTTACCGAGCAAAACAAGAATATGACATTCCTGATAGTGCTGATTCTGGAGTATTAAAAGATGAAGAAATCATTTTGTATTATGGTAAAAATAAAAAGCAGGAACATCGAGCCAGACGCATAGCTTACTGGGACAATGAAAATAAACGACTTTTTGAATTTATTTGTAATAATTTTGAACTTGCTGCTGAAAAAATAGCAATGATTTATAAAAAACGATGGCAGATAGAGCTTTTATTTAAGCAATTAAAACAGAATTTCCCCTTGAAATACTTTTTAGGTGATAATGAAAATGCGATTGAAATACAAATTTGGGCAGCTATGCTTGCTAATCTCTTGTTAACACTGATTAAAAGCAAAATAAAACATCGTTGGGCTTTTTCTAATCTGGTATCGATAGTAAGACAACAATTGATGAATTATATTAATATTTACAACTTCCTGGAGGATCCAGAAGGTTGTTGGCGAGAAACAATAAAAGAAAATAAGAAGAAATATGAAAATTCGTTATTTCCTGAAATGCAGGGGGCTTACTTTTAAAAAATGAGAAAGCGAATACTGATTAACAACAAGTTAAAACCAAATATGTGAATTTATTTAGGTTTACCGGACAACAATGAACCCAAATATAACAAAAAACATCAACCTAAAATTAAATGGATATAAATAAAAAAACTCCCAACTGAAATAAATCAATTGGGAGTTTTTTTGTGTGCCCAGGACAAGACTCGAACTTGCACGCCCTTGCGAGCACTGGCCCCTCAAGCCAGCTTGTCTACCTATTCCAACACCTGGGCAATATTTTTTTCAAATTTACAATTTTGCAGAATGTTTCCGAATTGTTTCCGAATTTATTCTTATATTTGAGCTAATTATTTTATAACTTATTATTAATCAGCCTTTTTGGCTCTTTGTAGCTAAAGCTAAGTAAATATCCCTCAACCATGCTTGTCTACCAATTCCAACACTTGGGCAAAAAGACGATGCAAAAATACATTATTTTTTAGAAACAAAAACAAAAACAATTAAGAATACAAACAAAATAGTATTTTTGTAATCATTGGAAGCGAGATTTTTTGACAAACTATCACTAAAAAACAATAACAATGAATAAACATCCGAAAGCACTTGTCATGTTATTTTTCACTGAAATGTGGGAACGTTTCAGTTTTTACGGAATGCGTGCACTCCTTATTTTATACCTCACAAAACAACTTTTTGAACATATACTCGAACCCGAAAAAAGCAATATTGCATATGGAATTTATGCAGCATACGGGGCTCTTGTATATGCAACCCCATTTATTGGAGGGCTTATAGCGGATAAATTTTTGGGACCCAAAAAAGCTATTGTTTGGGGAGCAATATTAATGGCTATCGGGCATTTTGTTATGGCAATAGAAACCGAATTTTGGCTGTATGTTGCTTTAGCATTTTTAATACTTGGAAACGGATTCTTTAAACCAAATATATCGTCAATTGTCGGGGAATTATATGACAAAGGAGATATTCGCAGAGATGGTGGCTTTACCATTTTTTACATGGGAGTAAATTTAGGTGCTTTTCTTTCCCCTCTTGCCTGTGGCATGCTCGGCGAATTAGTTGGTTGGGAATATGGATTTGGACTTGCCGGATTGGGAATGATTGCCGGTCTGTTTATTTTTCAAAAAAATAAAGACTTATTGAATGTTAAAGAAAAACTCATAATTACCGAAACCGGAACCGAAAAACATGAAGTGCCTGCCAACATAGGCGACCCTCCTCATCCTGACAGACTTCAGAAATCGCTTTTTTTCGGCATAAACACAGAAACGCTGATTTATGCAGTCAGTATTATCAGTGTTGGTTTTATTGCATTGCTCATCAGCAATTATGAAGTAATGTCATATTTCCTTACCCCATTTGCCATCGCCGTTATTTTAATTATTATAATAAAAGCATTTGTGAGCGAAAAGGTCGAACGAGAACGATTATTTGTCATATTAATTCTCTTAGTTTTCACCACACTTTTTTGGGCATTTTTTGAACAAGCAGGCTCATCACTTACATTATTCACATACGGAAATGTAGATCGCAGTGTATTTAATTTTCGGGTACCGACATCCTTATTTCAGTCCGTCAACCCACTCTTTATTCTTATATTGGCAAGTCCGTTTACCATGTTGTGGCTCAAACTTGCCGAAAAGAAAAAAGAACCCAACACCCCGGTAAAATTCGGACTGGGATTGCTCCTACTCGGCTTAGGATTTATTGTTTTGGGCATTTCCCCCAATTTTATGCAGCAAACAGAATTGCTATTAAACAATGAAACATATAGATACATAATTATTGCCGCAACCGTTCCAATGACATTTCTTATTCTCAGCTATATGCTCCAAACTATGGGAGAATTATGTTTATCTCCAATCGGATTGTCTATGGTTACCCGCCTGGCATCGCCAAAAATTGTGGGTATGGTACTCGGGGCATGGTTTTTATCATCGGCTATGGCTCATCATATTGGTGGTGTTATTGCAAAAACCACTTCTGTAAAAGAATCCTCGGTAGATGTAATGTGGAAAACTATCGAAGATAATTATTCCAAGGCTATCTTTTATCAAGACAGCATCATAAGCCCAAATAAAACGGAGAAACCTCACGATAGCATTTATCAAAAAGAGTTTTCGCACACATACAAAGGACTCATATCAAACAGCCTTCTCAAAGGATTTGAAGTGATTCTTATTCAAGGCAATACAATTAATTCCGAAGAAAAGGGAAAATCATTTAATTACGCACAGATACTCGATTCTTCATTCGTAGCATATGAAAAATTACATATTTCACGTATTGTAAAAGATTCGGTGGCATACAAAAACTTACTCACACAAGCGTTCAAATCGGGAATAGACCATATGATAGAAGTAGGTAATATTGCCTTAAATCATGCGGAAAAAGAAGGATATATAGAATCGAATCGAGAATCACTCTCAATCACAAGCAAACATTCTTTATCGAATTTACTTCAATTTACCGGAGTTTTTTATACACTCGGCTTAATTGCGGTTGCTGCATCTATATTATTGTTTCTGCTGGCACCCGGCATTAAAAAAATGATGCATGGAGCATAAAGAAAAAAATTAATCATTGAGCAAAACTAACAATACGCACAAGTTTCAGCAGGAAAGTGTTTTTTTGTATAAAAATTTATATGATTTTGAATAAAAATACGTATTTTTGCTTGAAACTATAAAAATTCATTATATGAAAGATTCAGAAAACTTAGACGTAGAAATGGAATTAAATTCAGACAAGCCTGAACCGAAAAAAGGCAATTCCAGAGCTCATGTTTTTTATATTATTATAATTTTAATGCTATTGGGAGGTGCCGGGTATTTATACACATTGTATACTGATTCGGTAGAACAAATTGCAACGATAACAGAAAATATCAATCAAGTAACGCAGGAAAAAGAAGTACTCTATGGCGAACTTGACTCATTAGAAGTTGAGATAGAAAAATATATGGGTGTAAATGCCAAACTCGATTCTGTTCTTCTAGAAAAACAAGCAGAAATCACAAAAATCAGAGGAATTCTTCGCTCACAACGAGCCGATATTCGAGAAGTTAAGTCGTTACGGAATCAAATTGCGGTTTTAAAAGAAACAGCAAAAGAAGCATTAGAAGAAAATCATAAATTAAAATTCCAAGTTGATTCTCTTGAAAAAGTATCTACTGATCGTCAACGACATATAGACACATTGGAAATAATGGATTTTGAAAAAACACGTAAATTAGATTCATTAACTGAAAAAGTTCAAATAGGTTCGGCAATACGTGTTGGGGAACTACGAATAGAACCTTACAATCGTCGAGGAAAAGAAATGACTCGTGCACGAAGAGTAGAAAACTTTATCATAAAAGGCACAATGCTTAAAAACTTTTTAGCAGAAGCCGGCACCAAAACAATATATGTTCGCGTTACCGCTCCAAATGGTGTGGTGCTTACATCTTCTCCCGAAAATCAATTTGAATACGACGGCAATACAATTATGTATACAGAACGCCGTGAGATTGTATACCAAAAAGAAGATACTCCATTCGAGATATATTACGATGCTTCTTCTGATGACTTAGATGAAGGAATTTATCGGGTTGTTGTATTCTGTAATAACAAAGAGGTTGGTAAAACTGAAATAACACTCGATTAACCGGATATAAAATATTTATTAAAAGCCGGTTACATTTTGTGACCGGCTTTTATTTTTTTATGATTATCCGTGTTTGTACCTAAATTCATTTTTATTACTAACAGCAGCCACTAAAAGCCTACCAAATAAGGCTTCTTTAAAGTATCTGCGATTGAACTTATAACAGAATTC
>JAQICB010000070.1 GCA_027858745.1 Bacteroidales bacterium | reverse complement strand
ATTTTTGCTTACAGCTTTCTTCGTCCGGGTATTGTGTTATAAATTCTATTAGATTCATAATATATGTTTTTTTGCAAAGATAATAAAATTAGGTTAATATACGGATAATCATAATAAATTAACTTTTTTTTACTTACCACCGTCAGGGTTTACAACCACTGACGGGGTTTGCCGGAAACAAATGCACCGCCCCTGCCCCAACCTCAACAGTGGTTGCAGACCCTGTTGATGGTGATAGTAATAATAAATATTTGTTCTCTTCAATGAAACGCTAATTGGTCTCACGACGTTGTCAGGTTTTTATAATACTACAACCTCAATAAACTTCGATTTTTTAAAAATCAATTGACTTTTTTTACTTACCACCATCAGGGTTTACAAGCACTGACGGGGTTTGCCGGGAACAAATGCACCGCCCCTGCCCCAACCTCAACAGTGGTCGAAGACCCTGTTGATGGTGATAGCATCAAGTCAACTCCTACTCTTCTGCCCATAAAGTAATAACCGAAATTTCGGGTCGAATTCCTATTCGAGCAGGAAAGCCAATTCCACCGAAACCGCGGTTTACGTATAAATAGCGATTATTATATTCATACAAACCTGCCCAATCGGTATAACGGTATTGTATAGGGCTCCATTTGAAATCTCCAATTTCAAAACCAAATTGCATGCCGTGTGTATGCCCGCTCAATGTAAGTGGTATATCAAGCGAATCCCTCACAACTTTTTGACGCCAATGAGACGGGTCGTGAGACAACAAAACGATAAATTTTTGTGATTCAACTTCCTCTAAAGCTTTCGATATATTACCATATTGGGGAAATGGTGGCATTCCCCAATTTTCAACTCCGGCAAGCACGATGGATTCTGTGTCTTTTGCAATAAGAGAATGACTGTTTTCTAATATGCTAAAGCCCATTTCTTCTATAATATCTCGTAATTTTTGTACATCTTCTTTTTGTGCAAAATCAGATAAGTTTCCGGCATAATGAGCATAGTCGTGATTTCCCAAGACTGCAAATTTTCCGAACGGTGCATGCAGATTGGCAAATAAAGAAATATACGACACAGCTTCTTCCGATACATTATTAACCATATCACCGGTAAACACAATCATATCGGGCTGTTGCTGTTGCACAATATCTAAGCCTTTTTTCACTTCTTGAATACTGCCAAATGTTCCAAGATGTGTGTCTGAAATATGCACTATGGTAAAACCATCAAACTCCTGAGGAATAGAGGAATGGCGAAATTCGATATCATGAATTTTATAATGCGAAAATCCCCATACTGTACCATATAAGACAAACACCATTATTATACACGTGAGCATAAGCGTTGCTAACCGAAAAAATTTGGATCGGGTGGGGAATCTTAACTTTCGTTTACGATGAACCATGTGTGTTATCCAAACCAAAACTCGCACAATATCTTCAACCAAAAAAAACAGTGCGGTAAGAAGTAGAGAAACTAGTAAAGAAACAAATAGACCAATGAAAACATTTTTCAAAACTGAAATACTCGCATAATTATCTAATTGGCGTTGCCACATAAGAAAAAAACCAATTATTAACAAGGTTACTGCAACTCCATACACCGAAATTAAGACACGAAACGATACGAATTTATTTTTTATATATGCTCGAAAAGTATATAATACAAGGATTGCAATAATCACAAAAAATACAACAAAGCCATTCATTTGAAACAACAACTGAGGATTTACTACCACGATTTACTTTTATTTGCGTTCTGAACTGAAAAATAATATAGAACTCAGAGGATAAAACATAAGACAAAAAGACTGCTCAAACATTACGAAAAGAAATTACACATACACATTTTACTCAACAGTATCATTTTGCTGGATTACTTCCTCAATCACTCCCATAAGTTCTTTTATACCAAAAGGTTTACTTAAATATCCATCCATTCCTTTTTCCAAACACAATTGCCGTTCATTATCGAGAGCATTAGCTGTAAGAGCTATAATCGGAGTATGAACCTCGTTTGTCAATTCGATTTCACGGATACGATCCGTAGTTTGATATCCATCTAAAATTGGCATTTGAATATCCATGAGAATAACATCTACTTTTGATGAAGATAAAATTTGGAGCGCCTCTTTTCCATTATTTGCGACCATGACTTCGTGTACACGTTTTTTCAAAATCATAGCAACCATATTTTGATTCATCAAATTGTCCTCAACCAACAACACCCGCAAATTTTCAATACGACTAGTCATGTCTTTCTTTTCTTTTGGCAGACTATCACTTTTTTTAAGAGGTTTCTTTTTCCAAAAAGAATATGAAAACACAAAAGACACATCTCGTTTATTGGCTTGTGTTATTGCAATCTTGGCTTTCTGTTCATCAAGCACTTGCAGAGTTTGAGGCAAAAATATCTGTGCATAATCATCTCTATCTGTCTGATACAAAAGAATATTTGAATTTTCATATGAATCAGAAAAAACATCAACAGATTGAGGGGCAGGATAAATTAACTTTTTCATGCCGGAGACATTTACTTCAAACAAAAACGTTTGTAGAGTTTGAGATTCTAAGGGAAAACTAATGATAACATCAATATCAATCGATCGAATGCCACGCCTACTCTTCAATATTGACTCGACTATTTCTAAAAAGACAAGGCGTAATTCATTAAAATCGCTTTGCACATCAGAGGGGACATTTCCTTTGGTTTTAACAGAAAAAGAAACTGAATGCTCGTCGGCAACGAGTTTATTAATAGTTTCTGAAACAATTGCAACACAATTATTTTGAGCCTCAGACTTGGTACGAGAAGTTTCAGCACCATAAGAATCTAAAGTCGTAAGTAATGAGCGATTTTCCTGTTGTAACTTCTCGACGAAATAGCTGTTATGCTGACCTAAATCGATTTTTTCGGTTTTTAATATTGTTAAAAAACCTAAAATCGAACTCAAATGTGTTCGAACTTTATATGATAAATCAGAGACAATATCCACAGAATTTGTTTGTTCCGAAATATGTTGAAAAGCTTTCGAGCGCTCATTATTAATAGCATAAATAAAACTGCGAATCACACTCACATACATCACAAAGAAAATATATACCACTCCAAATATAAAGTATGATTGGGTGAAAACATCAAAATTCGAAGCACGGATAATAAAAGATGCGACAAACAAAAGGAACGCAGAAGTTACAAATAATTTGTGCGAACGAAATAAGCCGGCATAGATAAGCACAAAAAAACTTCCATACATATAATGTAAGGAATCGAACTCTATAATCGTATAAAAATAAGTTATTGTAAGAACTCCTAAATAAACAAATGGAAATTGAGCAATCTTTTGAAATAGGAAAACAATACTTGTTGCACAAAAAACAAGAAATACACTTGAAGCTAAATATAAATCTTGAAAATAAAATAAAACGGAAATTATTAATGAAAACACACTGAAAAGCATAAAAATATTCTGAAAATATTCTTCTGAAAGCAATGTGTGCCTATACTTTAACATGTTTTTCATAATATATATATTAATTATAACGAACTCTAAATTTATAACTAATTACACGTATAAAAAAAAATATGATAAAAAATTATAAAAAAGATATGTATTCAAGAAATACAAAACAATAAATTTATATTTTTGTAACGAAAAGTAAACAAACAAATAATGAGTGACTCAATTAAACATGAATGCGGTATTGCATTCATTCGCTTACTAAAACCTCTCGAATATTATCAGGCAAAATACGGGACGTGGAAATACGGCTTAAACAAGTTGTATTTGTTGATGGAAAAACAACATAACCGAGGACAAGACGGAGCAGGAATAGCATTTTGCAAGTTAGATACCGAAATCGGGACAGATTTTTTGACCCGGGTACGCTCCATAGAACAGTCACCGATAGTGTCTCTTTTTAAAGAGATAAACAAACCATATCTTGAGATTGAAAAAACAAATCCCGACTTACTCCGAGATGCTCATTGGGCTCGACAAAACACACAGTTTGCTGCTGACGTTTACTTAGGTCACCTTCGCTACGGCACATTCGGAGAATATGATATAGCCAATACTCACCCGGTAAAACGAGAGAGTAACTGGAAAACACGTTCGCTCATGCTTGCCGGTAATTTTAACCTTGCCAATATGGACGAATTGTACCAAAAATTATTGGATTTAGGTCAACACCCGCGTGCATATACCGACATTATTACAATTTTAGAAAAAATTGGTCATTTTTTAGACCGAGAAAACCAACGAATTTTTGCGAAATACAAAGATTTAGGAAAAGATAATATGGAAATTTCCGAACTCATTTCCAAAGAATTACGGGTTTCTCATGTACTCAAAGAAGCATCAAAACATTGGGATGGCGGATATGTAATTTCCGGAATAATTGGCAACGGCGACTCCTTTATTATGCGTGACCCATCAGGAATTCGTCCTGCTTTTTACTATGCCGACGACGAAATTGTAATCGCAGCCTCGGAACGTCCGGTTATTCAAACCGCATTAAACATTCCTATAGATTCTATACAAGAAGTGCCTCCGGGACATGCAGTTATTGTAAAAAAAGGAGGCGATATCTGTGTAGAAAAGGTACAAGAACCTAAAGAAAATAAATCGTGCTCTTTTGAACGCATCTATTTTTCTCGCGGGGGTGATGCAGATATTTATCAAGAACGAAAAAAATTGGGGCGACTTCTTCTCCCTCAAATTCTGCAATCTATAAACCACGATTATAAAAATTCGGTCATGTCATTTATTCCGAACACGGCAGAAATTGCCTATTATGGAATGATTGAAGGTATGCAAGAACATATAAATTCGATTAAAGAAAAAGAGATACTTCAACTACACACAAGCGGTAATTTTTCGCCGGAAAAATTACACGATATTATCAAACAAGGAGCTCATTTAGAGAAAATTGCAATAAAAGACGTAAAACTTCGCACGTTTATTACCGAAGATAAAAGTCGCGATGATTTAGTAGCTCACGTGTATGATGTAACATACGGAATTGTAAAAAACACAGACAATCTCATTGTAATTGATGACTCTATTGTACGAGGAACAACTTTGAAAAAAAGTATTATAAAAATACTTGCCCGTTTACAACCGAAAAAAATTATTATAGTATCATCTGCACCTCAAATTCGCTATCCGGATTGTTATGGTATTGACATGGCAAAACTTGGTGATTTATGTGCATTTAACGCTGCCATTCAGCTTTTGCATGACACGAAGCAAGAGTTTATTATTAACGAGGTTTATAATAACTCGAAACAACAATCAACACTACCAAAAGAAGAAATTCAGAACTTTGTACAAGAAATCTACGCACCGTTTACCGACGAGCAAATAAGCAAAAAAATTGCGGAAATGCTTCGTCCCGACAATCTTGATATTGATTTAGATATTATTTATCAAACAGTAGAAAACCTTCACATTGCCTGCCCACAATCACCGGGCGATTGGTATTTTACCGGAAATTATCCAACTCCCGGCGGAAATCGGGCAGTAAACAATGCATTTATAAATTATATTGAAAGAAATAATAAGCGAGCATATTAAAATATCATATTTGAAATTTTCATAAAAAGCTGTATTTTTGTATGTAAACAAAATTCGCAGCCATGAAAGAAGTATTTTTACACTATGTGTGGAAATTTCAATTATTTGATACCGCACAACTCCGTACAATAGACAACGAAACTATTCAGATAAAAAAAATTGGTGTTCACAACACCGATTCGGGACCCGATTTTACGCACGCACACATATACATCAACAACACACTTTGGGTTGGCGATATAGAAATACATATTCGGGCGAGTGATTGGTTTCTGCACAAACACGAGCAAAATCCGGCATATAATTCAGTGATTTTACATATTGTGTATGAACATGACACGAACATAACTAATTTCAACGGCAATACAATTCCAGCAGCAGTATTACCAATAAGGCAAGAAACCCTTCAAAAAATTAATCTTATTGAACATATGCCTCCCGGCAATATCTGTTTTGAAAATCTCTCACAAATTAACGGAATATATAAATCTGCATGGTTCGACAGATTAGTCATAGAACGTTTTGAACGAAAGTCAGAAGAGATAATTGCACGATATTATAATCAAAACAACAGCTGGGAAGATACCTTATATTTAACTCTGGCTCATAACTTTGGAATTAAAACAAACGCTCTTGCATTCGAAGAATTAGCACAATCGACACCTCGCAACATTATCATGAAACATGCAAACAACTTGTTTCAGTTAGAAGCATTATTGTTTGGACAAGCACACCTTTTTCCTGAAAAAGAGCCGGATGCATATTCTCAAAAACTCATGAATGAATATTCTTTTCTGCAAAAAAAATATAACCTTACTCCTATTTCACGAGAATTATGGAAGTTTTCGCGAATGCGTCCTCCAAATTTTCCGACAATTAGAATTGCGCAATTTGCATCTATTCTCTATTCGCATCAACAATTATGTAGTACAATATTAGACTGCACACACACCACCGACTGTAAAAGAATATTCACCACACAACTTCACTCATATTGGGACAAGCATTTTCGCTTTTCGCAAGATTCCCCCTTTCAAGTTAAAACATTAGGTGAAAGCACAATCAACACACTCCTCATAAATACAGTTGTACCATTTTTATTTGCGTACGGAACGTCTACGAAACAAGATATACTTACACACAGAGCTTTGCAATTTTTGGAAGAATTACCTTCAGAAAACAATACAATAATTTCCTCGTGGAATAAAGCAAACATTCAGTGCAAAAATGCATTTCGAAGCCAAGCATTGCTCGAATTATCTAACAATTATTGCACAAAACGTAAGTGTTTGCAGTGTGCTTTTGGTCACAAAATAATGAAGCACACAACTGAAAATCAACTAAAATAAACAGAAAAAAAATAGTGCTTATCGTAAGAATTTTTTATATTTTTCGACAAGATATAAAATGTATTTGATGCAATTTAAATGAAACATATTCTCATAATATTTTCCGTATCACTCATACTTGTAACAAATTGCTCGCAACCAAAACAACACAGCAATCACTCTCCAATACGGGAAAAAATTTCATTTGAAGATTTACAATCCCAATTTTTACACAAAAACGACACTCTGTATGCTATAAACTTTTGGGCAACATGGTGCAAGCCTTGTATTGAAGAATTACCGGATTTTATGGAAATACAAGAAGAAATGAAGGATAAGGCATTCACATTAATTTTAGTATCATTAGATAAACCTTCTGATTTTGAAAGTACCGTAATTCCCTTTTTAGAAAAACGTTCAATTTCTGCCGACACATATTTATTGACCGACATTACGACAATGAATATTTGGATTCCTCTAATTGATTCTACATGGACGGGGAGCATTCCGGCAACAGTATTTTACAAAAACAAAGAAAAAATAGATTTTCACCAAGAAAAATTATCAAAAAACACATTACACACAATTATAACAAACAATTTATAACACTAAAACTTGAAAACTATGAAAACACTATTATTTATTGCAAGTTCTTTTTTTTTGCTGAGTGCATGTAATTCCAACTGCTCACAAAACAATGAAAACGATGCGAAGTTTACAGATACCAAGGTTAGCGAAAAAAAGGAAGAAAAAAGTGATGAAACAAAATCGAAAGGCTACAATATAGGTGACGAAGCAACAGATTTTTCGTTACAAAATGTTGATGGCAATATGGTTTCTTTATCAGACTACGAAGATGCACAAGGATTTATTGTTATTTTCACCTGCAATCATTGTCCCTACGCAGTGGCATACGAAGATCGTATTATTGATTTACACGTTCGTTTTGCTCCGCTTGGGTATCCGGTTATAGCAATCAACCCGAATGATTCAAAAGATTATCCTGAAGATAATTTTGAAGCAATGCAAAAACGTGCACAAGAAAAACAATTCCCGTTTGTGTACTTATTCGACAAGGGACAAAAAATTTATCCCCAATATGGGGCAACGCATACGCCACATGTATTTGTGCTAGAAAAAGAAAATAACAGAAACATAGTACAATACATTGGAGCAATAGACAACAATTATGAAAATCCCGATGAAGTAACCGAAACATATGTTGCAGACGCGGTAAACGCATTATTAAAAAACACCGAAGTACCAAAAACAAAAACAGTTGCTATTGGTTGTTCTATTAAGAATTAATAACCTGAGTTCGATATTATTTTTTAAACAAACGAGAAAACACATTTTGATTTTTTCGTTTGTTTATTTTTTCGCGAATATGCACAAGCATTTTCCGAATTTCAACATTCATATCTTCAGCAGACTGAAATCTGTTTTGCTTTCCTTCTTGTAAAAATTCTCTGTTTTGCTCCGGCGAATATCTGATTGGTGGCAATTTGAACAAATGCTTAGAAGATGCTTTCTGCAAAAAAGTCAACATCTCGCGTGAAATACGTGAATTGCTCGCCAATATCTTATTTATTTGATAGTTAATCAACATTTCAGGATTTTCACTGTAAAAAGGAGGTCGTCGAGTAATAATTTCGTACATTACAAGAGCTAAACAATATAAATCTGATGTTTGATCAATAACAGCGGTCTGACGTAAAATTTGTTCGGGCGGCGAATAAACCAGAGCAAAAGGCACTTTAGAAAAATAAAAAAGATTGGCACCATGTACCTGAGCCATTTCAAAATCTAATAATTTAAGCGAAAAATTATGTACATCAATTTTACCTTCATTATTAAATTCAATAAAAATATTCGAGGGTTTAATATCACGATGAATAATATTATTTGAATGCAACTCGTTCAAGATTTCACACATTTTTTCGCCTAATTGGCAGGAGAACAAAGCATTTTGAAGATAGGAATAATCAGGGTCGCAAATCAGTGTTTTCACATCTACACCCTGCAAATATTCGCGAATAATGAAATATCCCTGTTCCGTTTCAATAATTTCGTGTGTTTTAACAACTGAGGAATGCAGAGCCGAAACACCAAATAAAAACTGTTCAATAAGCATTTTATGATCACTATGTTGAATCGCAGAATCTTGTTTTAGGTATTTAACCGTCACAAAAGCACCATCAGTTTTGCGTTTCCCTCGATAAAGAGCACTAAATTTTCTTTTTTTCTGAGTGCTATTCATCTGATTTTGAGAATCATACTCATATGTATCATATTTACCGACAAGACTTATCAACATATTGCTTTGTGTAAAATAATTTTTAGTATTTTTATCAATTAAAACAAATATATTATTTTATTATGAAATTCTTCGGTTTTCTACTCATGTTTCTTCTTTTATTTTCGTGCATAACATACGCACAAATAAGCACTGGAGGTAATGTTGGCGTAAGTTACGAAAACAATGTAATGCAAGTTGATGTAGCTCCGGAAGTAAATTATTTATTTACCGAAAAAATTTCTGCCGGATTTTCACCATTTGTTCTGTACACACAAAATGAATTAAACAATCAAAAATTTTTCACATTTGGCACACGCCTCTATGGTGAATATACATTTATTGAAAACTTTTTTGTGCACGTCGAGTATGAATTAAGCAAAACGTGGACACAAGAAAATTATAAAACAGCCGTTCACTCCTTACCGCTTGGCGGAGGTTTCGAAAAAGAATTAGGAAGCGGAATGGTAGCATACGGCATGATTCTTTACGATGTGCTATATGATGCTGAAACATCTATACGAAAAAATCCGACTGTGCGAGGTGGAATACGATATTCTTTATAATTATGTTATTTAGAGAGATAATAGGACAAGACGAAATAAAAAAAGATTTAATAGCGACTGTTACAAACAACAGGATAAGCCATGCTCAGCTATTTAACGGACCGGAAGGAAACGGCATGTTGGCTTTGGCATTGGCATACGCTCAATATATAAATTGTACGAACAAACAAGAAAAAGACTCATGTGGAACCTGTCCCTCATGCGTAAAGTTTAATAAACTTCAACATCCCGATTTACATTTCGTATTTCCGGTTGCCACAAATGATAAAGTAAAATCAAAACCGGTAAGCGATAACTTTATCAATGAGTGGAAAGAAATAATGGTTCAGCAACCATACCTCTCACTTAGTGCGTGGCTAGAGCATATTGGCGTAGACAACAAACAAGGTGGGATTCAAAATGAAGAAAGCAGCCAAATATTTAAAAAATTACAACTCAAAACATACGAGGCTGAATATAAAATAATGATTATTTGGATGGCCGAAAAAATGAATGAAACCTGTGCCAATAAACTGCTTAAAATTTTCGAAGAACCACCTGAGAAAACCCTCTTCATTCTTCTTTCAGAAAATACCGACAACATGTTGCAAACTATTCTTTCGCGCACACAAATTCGTACTATTCCCAAAATAGATGCAGCAAGTATGCAAGAAAAAATAGCAACTGACTTTAATTTAGAAGGCGCTGATTTACGTACCATTGTCCACAATGCCAATGGCAACTATTACAAAGCTTTCCAGCTTATGAGTTACGACAACTCACACAAAGATTTTTTCAACTATTTCACTCAACTTATGCGCTTTACCTACGGGAAAAATTTAATTGAAGCAGCAAAATTAACAGAAATAATAAGCAAATTGGGAAGAGAAAAACAAAAATTATTTATTGAATATTCATTAAAACTGATACGCGAAAACTTTATTCTTAACCAGAATCAAGAAAAAATTGTCTATCTTTATAAACAAGAAAAAGACTTCTCAGACAAATTTCATCATTATATTAACGAACGAAACATTGCCCAAATAACCAAAGAATTTAACGATGCTCACTTTCATATAGAACGAAACGGTAACCCGAAAATCATATTTTTCGACCTTTCAATTAAACTTATGATTTTATTAAGAGCATAAACTTTGTATTTTTGCACTGTATAAAGATATTTAAAATGGAAACAAACAATAATAATATATCATCTTCAAAAATTGATTCCGAGAAAATTCAGGAATCCATCAAAGAATCTTCGAAACGAGCAGGAAGCAGCAAACTATACTGTAGAAATTGGTTACAAGATATTTCCGATGTTCCGGCTACACACAATATTGTAGAAATACGATTCAAAAACACTCGTAAAGACTTTTACGAAAACAGCAGCAATCTCAGTCTTGAAATTGGCGACGTTGTTGCCGTAGAATCATCTCCGGGTCATGATATTGGGGTCATATCTCTAACCGGAGAGCTCGTAAAAGAACAAATGAAAAAGGTGTTTAAAAATCGTATTCCTGAAAAATTCAATACTATATATCGCAAGGCCAAACCAAACGATATTGAAAAATGGGAAGAAGCAAAATCCTTAGAACATTCGACTATGATTCGCACCCGTCAAATTGCAAAAAACTTACGACTTGACATGAAAATTGGTGATGTTGAATATCAAGGAGACAAAACAAAAGCGATTTTTTATTATATAGCCGACGAGCGAGTAGATTTTAGAGAATTGATTAAAGTTCTTGCAGAAGAATTCAGAATCAAAGTTGAAATGCGTCAAATTGGTGCTCGACAAGAAGCGGGTAGAATTGGTGGAGTTGGTCCCTGTGGACGAGATCTTTGCTGTTCTTCATTTAAAACAAATTTTGTAAGCGTGTCTACCTCAGCTGCACGAACACAAGAATTATCGCTCAACCCACAAAAACTTGCGGGACAATGTGGTAAATTAAAATGCTGTCTCAACTACGAACTAAAAAGTTACGAAGACGCACGTAAAGATTTCCCCAACACATCTATTGCACTTCAATTCGAAGGCGGAGCGGCAACACACTCAAAAACAGATGTGTACAAAAGAACAATGTGGTATTTCTACAAAAAGAACGACATACCAAGTTTTGCAGAATTATCTATTGATCGAATTCATGAAATTATTGAATTAAATAAAAAAGGCATAAAACCTGAAAACCTCGAAATTGAAAAAATTTCAACAGAAATAAATCACGATTACACAAATGTTGTTGGAGAAGAAAGCTTAACTCGATTTGATAATAAAGGGAAAAATAATAAAAACAAAAAGAGAAAAAATAATAAGAAAAATCCAAACAGAGGTCCACAAAACAAAGAGTCCGGGAATAAGAATACACCAGATAAAAATGAACAAAACAACGGACAAAAGAAAGGACCGCAAAATAAAGGAGGTCAAAATAGAAGACCACAAAATAAGAAAAATCAAAAACCGAGAAACAATAATCAAGAAACACAGAAAAAAGAATAATCAATGAGATTACAACATATTTTTATTATCTGTTTGTCTACTTTGGTATTCTCACAGTGCTCAAACAAAACTATATATTCAGAAACGGTTGAAATCCCTGAATCAACATGGTCTAAAGATGATATTATTCGTTTTTCAATTCCGGTTACCGACACCAATACATTGCACTCACTCATATTGGACATAAGCAACGAGGAAACGTATCAATATTCTAATTTATACCTATTTACAAATATAATTTTTCCTGATAATACATTTTATCGCGACACGATAGAATTCATTTTAGCCGACAATCAAGGCGAGTGGATTGGAGACAAATCATTCTCATCGTATACCAATACATTTTTATTTCGACAAGATGTAAGGTTTTCTCAAACAGGAACATACGTCTTTTCATTTGAACAAGCTATGCGATGCAAAAATGAATCATGTAGTATTACCGGTATTAAATCACTTTCGTTATCCCTTATTCAAAAATAGACAGTAGTTGTGAGCGGAAAAAATAAACTTAAACGTTTTACGGAAAACAAAACATTTCCGAATGTTATAGAACCTGACTTTAAAGAAGTTTTTAACACTTCATACTCCATGCGAGGCAAATGGAGTTCTCTTTTTTGGAAAAACTCCAAGCCCATAGTTTTAGAGCTCGGATGTGGCAAAGGTGAATACAGCGTAAATTTAGCACGCAAATATCCCGACAAAAACTTTATTGGTATTGACATAAAAGGTGCTCGATTTTGGCGAGGAGCAAAAACAGCAGTCGAAGAAAATATTCCAAATGTTGCATTTCTTCGCTCTCGTGTAGAATTCATCAGTTCATTATTTGCAGAGAACGAAATTTCTGAAATATGGATTACATTTCCCGACCCGCAAAAAGAGAAAAGACGCACAAAAAAAAGACTAACGTCGGCTCGTTTTCTAAACATGTATCTCACTATTTTGCAAGAAAACGGCACAATCAATTTAAAAACAGATAGTAAAGAATTGTATGCCTATACACACTACATTATAAGCAAAAACAATCACAGAATACACACATCATCTGATGATATATACAATTCAGATATTATAGATGATATTTTATCTATAAAAACACACTACGAAACAATATTTCTCAAAGAAGGAAAACCGATAACTTATACACAGTTTTCATTGTCGGGAGAAACTGTTGAACCTCCTATGTTAGAAAGTGACGAAATTGTGGAATTATTTACAACCTGAGTTCGATATAATTTTTTAGATTCAGAACGCTTATAAATAGTGAGGTTCAATCAAAAACAATGAAATAATAACGGGTTATTTTAAATTATTTTTTGAGTTAAAGATGGCTGTTTATAAGCGGAAAAAGTATGCTTTGCATAAAAAACAGTTTTTCTGCGTTAAATTATTTCACAATAGCTCGCTATTATTCAATAATTTGCCTTGATAAACAGCTTTTTATATCAACC
>JAQICB010000069.1 GCA_027858745.1 Bacteroidales bacterium | reverse complement strand
TGATATAAAAAGCTGTTTATCAAGGCAAATTATTGAATAATAGCGAGCTATTGTGAAATAATTTAACGCAGAAAAACTGTTTTTTATGCAAAGCATACTTTTCCCGCTTATAAACAGCCATCTTGAGCTCAAAAATAATTTAAAATAACCCGTTATTATTTCATTATTTTTGATGGAACCTCACTATTTATAAGCGTTCTGAATCTAAAAAATTATATCGAACTCAGGTTAATAAGCTACTGAACGCATTAAAATTATAAATGTTTTATAAATGACAGTATTGTATTGTTCTGTTTTGTCGTAAATTGTGTGTATATTTTACAAGAAAGTAAATAAAGTATTTAAAAAAATTTTCGTGTTAAAAAAAATCAATATATTTGCGGTCTTAAAAAGAAAAAAAAACATAATTCTATAATGTACTAAACATATAACACATGCAAAATAAAGGATTTATACGTGTTTTCACGGTTTTATTAATACTTGCGAGTTTATATTCTCTCTCATTCACATTTTTTGTGGAACATGCAAAAAATAATGCTGAAGAATATGCGCAAGGTGATTTTGACAAACATCGCGAGTTTATGGACTCAGTTGAGGCTGACGAAGGTTTTTATAACTTTTTGGGTTTACGAAAGTTTACCTATAAAGAATGTCAGGCTCGTGAATTAAATCTTGGTCTTGACTTAAAAGGCGGTATGAACGTGATGATGGAGGTGTCTATTCGAGATATGATTATTAATCTTTCGGATCGTAATGAACAAGATACTATGTTGATGAAAACGCTTGATCGTGCTGACGAACTAGAACGTGATGGTGCCGGCGATTTTGTTGCTTCTTTTGGTCAAGCATTTGAAGAATTGTATCCGGGTCAAAATTTACGTTTATTATTTTTGGCAAATGAGGATATTAAAGATAAGATTAATTTTCGTTCTACAAACAAGGAGGTTCTTGCTGTACTAACAAAAGAGGCTGAGGCTGCGTATGATAATACATTCAATATTATTCGTACTCGTATTGACCGTTTTGGGGTTGCTCAACCGAATATTCAAAAAGTTGGTGAACGTCGAATTTTAGTTGAATTACCGGGCGTTAACAATCCGGAGCGTGTTCGCGACCTTCTTGAAAGTTCTGCTGATTTGGAATTTTGGGAAACATACAATGCCGGTGAAGTAATTCAGGTGTTGTTTGATATTAATACTTTGTTGGCTGAAACTAATAAAATAAATGAAGAACAAGTTGCGGAAACTCCGTCAGAAGGAGATAATGATGTTACTGCTCCTGCTGACTCTGTAAGTCAAACGGATACTTCAGAGCTTTCTTTAAAAGATCAAATATTACAAGATACTCTTGCACAAACAGAGGCAACTGACGATAAGTCTCGTGAAGAAATGAAACGTGAAAATCCTTTGTTTTTTCATTTAACGCCGAATATTTCTCGTGACGGTCGTCCGGGTATTGGACCGGTTGTCGGATATGCAACGGATAAAGATATTGTATATATAGATTCAATTCTTGCTTTACCGGAAGTTCAAAATCTTCTTAAGGAACAAAATCCTGAGCTTAAATTGGCATGGTCGCGTAAAGCAGAAGAAAATGGTTTCTATACGCTTGTTGCATTGAAAGATTTAGGTGCAAACCGTAAACCTGCTTTAGACGGTGATGTTGTTGTTGATGCTCGTCCGGAATTTAGCCAAACGAGTTCGTATGCAAGTGTGCAAATGACTATGAATAATGAAGGTGCTCGTGAGTGGAGACGAGTGACCAAAGATAATATTGACCGTTCTGTGGCAATCGTGCTGGACGGATATGTATATTCGTTCCCAACTGTGCAAAATGAAATTTCTGACGGTATTTCTTCTATTACCGGTAATTTTACTATTGCAGAAGCAACGGATATGGCAAATATTTTGAAATCCGGGAAACTCGCCGCAAAAGCTAATATTATAAGTGCTGAATTTGTTGGTCCGACTTTAGGTCAAGAATCTGCACGCAGTGGTATATTATCTTTTGTATTGTCGTTTATTCTTGTATTAGTCTTTATGTTTTTCTATTATAGAAAAGCGGGGCTTATTGCAAATATTGCCTTGTTATTAAACATATTCCTTGTATTTGGGGTGTTAGCTTCTCTTGGAGCTGCTCTTACCTTACCGGGTATTGCAGGTCTTGTGCTTACAATTGGTATGTCGGTTGATGCGAATGTAATTATCTTCGAACGTATTCGTGAAGAGTTAGCTCAAGGAAAAGGTGTGAAGCTCGCTATTAGTGATGGATATAAAAATGCCTATTCAGCAATTATTGATGCGAATGTTACCACTATTATAATTGGTATTATTCTATTCTCTTTCGGTTCGGGACCAATTCAAGGTTTTGCAACTACTTTAATTATTGGTATTCTAACGTCATTGTTTTGTGTTATTTTTATTACACGTCTATCTTTTGAATTATTCCTCGAAAAGCATTTACCAATCTCTTTCGATACCAAAGTGTCTCGTAATGCCTTTACAAAATTTAATTTTGATTTTATAGCTAAAAGAAAAACATTCTATATGATTTCTGCAGCTATTATTCTTTTAGGTATCGGTTCTATGGTAACTAGACAGTGGAGTCTTGGTGTTGATTTTAAAGGGGGGCGATCATATATAGTTCGCGTTGATGGTGAACGAAACACAACGCAAATTGCAGAAGATTTGACATCTGTATTTGAATCTGCTCCTGAAGTGAAAACATACGGTAACCTCGATGTTAAAATCACGACTGACTATATGATTAATGAAAAAGGTGCTCATGTTGATAGTATTGTTGAAACGAAATTGTTTGAAGGTCTTCAGCCGGTGTTAGATGAAGATACTGATTTTAATACTTTTATTACACAGAATATTCGTCAGTCTGATATGGTTGGACCGACCATAGCATCTGATATTATTTATGGTGCGGTGATATCTATTACTTTAGCATTGTTATTTATATTCTTATATATTTTTGTGCGATTTAGAAATTGGCAATATGGTCTTGGTGCGGTCGCTGCATTGTTCCACGATGTGTTGATAGTTTTAGGTATTTTCTCATTGTTGTGGGGGCGTGTTCCGTTTTCCTTAGAAATAGACCAAGCATTTATTGCAGCAATTCTTACGGTTATCGGGTATTCTATTAACGATACGGTTATTGTGTTTGACCGTGTTCGTGAGATTACAACAAATTATCCAAAACGTAAAACGATAGATTTGTTTAATCAAGGATTAAATGGTACTATTAGTCGTACTGCAATTACTTCATTAACAACACTTCTTGTGTTAATTGCAATTCTTATATTTGGTGGTGAATCCATTAGAGGATTTGTGTTTGCTATGACAATTGGTATTGTGGTGGGTACGTATTCTTCCTTGTGTGTTGCATCTCCAATTTCTTTTGAGTTTCTGAAGAAAAAGAATCAGATTACTGAATAAAGTATACAATTGTTTATATAATATTTAAAAGAGACGTTCCAATTGGTTCGTCTCTTTTTTTGTATAATATA
The DNA here is from genome assembly GCA_027858745.1 of Bacteroidales bacterium. GTDB lineage: Bacteria > Bacteroidota > Bacteroidia > Bacteroidales > UBA1715 > JAQICB01. The sequence goes on along the minus strand of JAQICB010000069.1, from coordinate 855 downwards.
GTACTGTTTGTGCACCAGACACGTCATCCTGAGCGAAACGCAGTGGAGCGTGAGGATCTCATGCATTGAAACAGGATAAAAAACGACAGTACAGATGCACGAGATCCTTACATTCCGCTACACTCCATTCAGGATGACGTACTTCGATGCCAATTTTAATGATGAATTATGAATTACAGATATGAGTTGTCAAATATCAGTATTTTGCCAAAAATCAAATGCCTTTTAATATTCCTTTGTGTCTTTGTGAGAGAAATCATTAAATATAAGATATCAGTTTTCCACAGAGAACCGCCTGTTCACTACCCACGTCATCCTGAGCGAAACGCAGTGGAGCGTGAGGATCTCATGCATTGAAACAGGATAAAAAACCGACAGTACAGATGCACGAGATCCTTACATTCCGCTACACTCCATTCAGGATGACGTGCTTTGATGCCAATTTTAATGATGAATTATGAATTACAGATATGAGTTATCAAATATCAGTATTTTGCCAAAAATCAAATGCCTTTTAATATTCCTTTGTGTCTTTGTGAGAGAAAAAATTATATCTGCTGAATTTTTTCCGAAAAAATGAGTAAAAATACTCAAAAAGCCTTATTGAGACTCATTTTCAGAGATTTACAACCCTCTTTAAAGGCCGTTTGCAATATAACTGATTTTTTTACGATTTTTTTTTACTTTTCTTTGCAACCAAAAGGGTTTGAAGGCAGTCTTCAAAGTTCAAAAACTGTATTTTAATTAATTCTAAATAATATTCAAGTTAATATGAAAAAAATAATTGTAATTCTAACCGTATTTTTGGTAATGTGTGGAGGAACGTATGTTGGGTTTTCTCAGAGTATGTCAATT
>JAQICB010000056.1 GCA_027858745.1 Bacteroidales bacterium | reverse complement strand
AACCCAAGGCGTTGCCATTGGGCTATATTATACTGCCACTTCGTGGCGTTATATTGTGCGTTTTAGCAGAGCCACGCGAAAGGATTAACTTCGTTGAGCTAAAGGTTTGCGAGGTAGCGGTGAAATATTCAACGCAAAATAGGCTGAAAGCCTATACTAATTCAGCCCAACGGCAACGCCTTGGGTAAGATATACGTTCATAATCACAAACGCCCTGATAGGGACAACATAAAAAAAACTATTTCAAAATCGCTTAACTTAATGGTATTGGGCGCAAAGTTGCGAAGAACTTATATTTGCTATAAAAATACCTCAGCATATATTTCTTGCACAATGATTGGCTGAAAGCCAAATATAATTCAGCCCAATGGCAACGCCTTGGGTTCATAATATGAACCAGAAACAAAACGCCCTGCAAAGGGCGATATATCTGATGTCAATCAAGAAAAATTACGTCGAACTCAGGTTTTTATTGAAGTCGAAAATTTCGACTTCAATAATTTCCATTCTTGTTCTGATATTCCTATAATATACCCTTTCGGGAATTTTTCCGGATTGTTTTTTACCGCTTCATTTATTCGTTTTGTATCTACTCCATACAATCGTGCTACATCGCTATCAATTATAACGTTCTGATTTTGAATACAAATAATACTTTGTTCAATGTTTTTAAAAATTTCCATGGTGCTCTATTTTTGTTGCAGTACAAATATATAAAAATAATTCATAATTCTCGCTGATTAATTACGAATTACGAATGAAGAATTACGAGATTTAAAATGAGTACGTTATCTAATATCTCATGTCTATTAAGCATTATTGCAATGCACTGTACGAAAACGCTACGGTATGTTTGTGCACAAAAAAAGGGCATCATGGTATGATGCCCTTTTATGAGGTTCCGAGCGGATTCGAACCGCTGTACAAGGTTTTGCAGACCTCTGCCTAGCCACTCGGCCACGGAACCATTTTGTTCCGCAAAAGTAATATAAAATTATTGCATTTGCTATGTTTTTTTGCAAAAAAGTTAGATATTGCAAATATTCAAAAAAAAATTATGTCAGAAGAACTCGAATCACGCAGAAAGTTTAAAGCATTACAGGGTTGGCGACTTTTTATACCTGTTGTTTTAGGTTTAGGTGTTGTGGTGTATTTGTTTTGGGGAGAGTTTAATTATACGGATTTTCAAAATATTTCTCTCGTAAAATATGGGTTTTTATGGTTTTTTTGTGCCATAATAATGATGTTTTTAAGAGATCTCGGATACGTTATCCGATTACGAATTATTTCGTCTTCGCAGTTATCATGGCGACAATGTATTCGCATTATTTTTTTATGGGAATTCACTTCTGCAGTAACTCCTTCGGCTATTGGGGGAACAACCTTTGCCGTTATTTATATATACAAAGAACAAATATCAATAGGAAAAAGTTCGGCAATAGTTATGCTTACGTCTTTTCTCGATGAGTTTTATTTTCTTATTATGTTCCCGATTATAGTGCTTTCTGTTAATTTTTCTGATTTGTTTCAAATTACGCAAGTAAGTGGTAATGATGAATGGGGGCATAGTCTTATGTTTTTTGCTATTGCGGGCTACTCTCTGAAAGTCTTATTTGCCGGTTTGGTTTTTTACGGATTATTTATCAATCCCCATGGCGTAAAACGATTGTTATTTCGTCTTTCATATATTTCTTTTTTACGTAAATGGCGTCGTAAAATGGTGCGTATTGGCTCAGATATTATGTTGGCTTCAATTGAGTTTAAGGATAAATCATGGAAATTTTGGTTAAAAACACTTCTTACAACATTTTTGTCGTGGACATCGCGGTATTGGGTTATTAATTTTTTGTTTACTATGTTTTTCTTTGTGTCTTTCTCAGATCATTTTATGATTTTTGCACGACAATTGGCAATGTGGATTATGATGATTGCACTTCCTTCACCGGGCGGAAGCGGTTTTTCTGAGATAATTTTTTCTCAGTATTTGGGGGGATTTATTCCCTATGCCTTTCTTATTCCCGTTTTGGCTTTGTTGTGGCGTGGCATTACATATTATCCGTATTTATTAATAGGAGTATTTTTGTTGCCTGCATGGATTAAAAAAAAATTTGGCGGTAATTAAGTGAGAATTATGGATATTACAGAAAAAGAGTTACATCAGTTTGTTGATATCGTTAAGAAAAATTCTATATACGATTTATCGGGCTATTCGGAAAAATCACTTGCTCGCCGAATCGATAAAGTCTTGCTGGATAATACCTGTTCTCTTAATCAATTGCTCTATAAAATTGCTGATGATTCAACTTTTTTAGAAACGGTGGTTAAACAAATTACGGTTAATACAACCGAGTTATTTCGCGACACACATTTTTGGCAGGATGTCCGCTTCGAATTATTACCAAAATTTGTAGAGAATACATCTTTGTCTATTCTCCACGCAGGTGCTTCAAGCGGTCAGGAAGTATATTCAATGTTAATTTTACTTCATGAGCTTGGCATGTTGGAGAAATCGCATGTGTACGCAACCGATATTAATGAAAATATGATTTCTGTAGCTCAGAATGGGGAATATCCATACAGATTTTATGATTCATACAAGGAGGCTTTTCATAGTGTGATTAAAGACAATCCTTTTGGAAAACCTTTTAAGCACAAACCATTTGAGTATTATTTTGAAAGTGATGCTAAAAAATCATACATTCAAATAAATCAAAAACTGAGCGAGCATGTTCATTTTTACACCCACGATTTGGTTTCTTTACAAAATCCGATGGATACAAAATTTGATATTATTTTGTGCCGAAATGTGCTTATTTATTTTAAAGCAGATTTACAGAAAAAAATCTATAACTTCTTTTATAAAAACATGCAAGATGACGCATATTTAGCTCTTGGTATGCAAGAAAGCATGGGTTGGTTTATGTCTACTAAGTTTCAAAAATTTGGAAGATTTTATAAAAAAATCGTGTTGTAATGTATCAAACAATTTCAGAAAATCAGCGACACGAATTTATAGCAAAACTTCAACCTGTTTTGCCGGAGATTCAATATTACTTACCCTCGTTTCTTGACAGGCGTATACTGTTTGTAATGAATAAAATGGGTTTTGCTGATTGGCAAAATTTCATGTCGTATCTGGATAACGACCATTCATACGATGCTATATTCTCTTTTCTCATGGTGCCGGTAACAGAATTTTTTAGAGATAGTTTGGTGTGGCATACATTATTTCATACGATTGTACCAAAACTTATTAAAAATGACCCGTGCCATGTGTGGTTCCCTGACTGCTCGTCGGGACATGAAGTATATTCACTGTGCATGCTCTTGGACATACTAAACGTCCGCAATCGGGTTCGCATTTACGCCGGATGCAAGTCACAACAAACAATAGATAAAATTCAAACAGGGGTGTATTCTGCACAATGTGAATCGATGTTGGTTGCAAATTATAAAAATGCTGAAATCCCCTATGATATTTCAAAATATTATACAATTAATTACAATTCGCTTATTTGCAATCCTGAGCTATTGTCTAACGTAAGCTTTATTCACTCTTCTTCTTTATTGGAAGACGAGGTGCCACAAATTTCGCTTATTATGTATAGAAATTCCTTATTATATTACACCACCGATTCACAACATACCTTTATTACCACTATGTACAAAAAAATGAATTTTGGTGCGTATTTATTATTAGGCATAAAAGAAGGGGGAAACATATTTGGGCTACAGGCCTTATTTTCGACCTATAATAAAGATTTAGGACTGTATAGAAAAAAATAATGGAGATAGCAACAACATATAAACTTATAGTTATTGGCGGTTCGGCAGGAAGTTTTGCTTCGGTCAACCACATATTACAAGAATTGCCTGCTCGTTTTCCCATACCCATTGTAATTTGTATGCATCGGCTCAAACATGTAAATTCAGGCTTTAAAGAAACATTAGAAATTGTTTCGAAAAACAAGGTTGTGGAACCATTTCATAATGATTTATTAGAACCCGGACATATTTATATTGTACCGGCAAATTATCATATGATGATTCAATCTGATATGAGAGTTTTGTTTTCAACCGAAGAGTTAGTGAATTTCACACGCCCGTCAATAGATGTGTTGTTTTATTCTGTTGCACAGTCTTTCGGAAAAAATGCTATTGGAATTATTCTTTCAGGAGCTCATAAAGATGGTGTTGATGGTTTACATGATATGTATAAAATCGGTGCAACAACCGTGGTGCAAGATCCACAAGAAGCACAAGTGCCAACCATGCCTCAAGCCGTGCTTGATGTTATGAAGCCACATTATATATTTACACTCAGAAGTATGATAGCTTTCCTCAAAGCTCATATTTAGAGTCTGTCTATAAACCTGAGTTCGATATAATTTTTTAGATTCAGAACGCTTATAAATAGTGAGGTTCAATCAAAAATAATGAAATAATAACGGGTTATTTTAAATTATTTCACAATAGCTCGCTATTATTCAATAATTTGCCTTGATAAACAGATTTTTATATCAACCGAGGACAAAGGACGAGCTCAGCGGAGCTAATCTGAACTCAAAAAATTACGTCGAACTCAGGTTATAATTATAATGTTGTAATATTTAAGTATTCTTTTATTTTATATGCCGGTATTGCAAAACTGATACCCTCAACACCAAAACCAAATAGTTTTGAAACAATGACACCATGCAGTTTTGCTTCTTTATTAATGAGAGGCCCACCACTGTTACCGCTGTTTAATGACATATTTAACTGAATGAAACTGTTTTTATTAACATTACGTTCAGATGAAATAATACCGGTCGAAACAGATTGTCCTAATTGAATAGATTTTGGTGCTCCAATTGCATATACATCCTCCATGTTTTTGTATGTTTTTTTAGAAGGAAGAGCAAATGTTTTATCAAATGTTTTGTCTATTTTCAATAAAGCTAAATCGCGATATTTGTTGTATGTAACAATCTTGGCAGGATATTCTTCTCCGTTGTGGAGAATTACCGTTAGCGAATCTTGTTTGTCTTCATGGTTTGATGCTATAACGTGGTAATTTGTTATAATATAACCATCAGGTGAAATTGCAAAACCGGAGCCGTGACCTTTTTCTTTTTTAATAATAACAGTTGCAAGATTTGCTTCACTTACGTCTTTTATATAATGTTTCCAGCTAACGTCAATGCGTGTGTTTTTTTCGGGAGCATTAAGTTCGGATATGTATTTTAGTTCTTTTTTAAATGTTTCTTTTTCAAACAAAGATAAATATGATTTTTCAATAGCATCTCGAGTCATATTTTCAATATTGAATTCGATAAAATCACCGGAATATGAATCATGTTCCAAAGAGTCGATAATTTCACCGTAATTGTTTTTCATATACCATTTTATACCGAGCTTTATTTTATAAAAATCAGTAAGTGAACGTGTAACAATTCGGTACATTGCAATTTCTTTAATAAGAGCCTCTATGTGCAGAGTGTTGTTATTATCAAAGAAAATCTCGTTTATAGTATCGGTAAAACCCGATTTAATAAGAGCATCTTTAATATCTTTTGAAAATTGCGTATCATCAAATTTTATAGTTTTTATTTCCTCTTCCGGATTAAGTAAAACAACATTCTTTTTTTTCTTTTTTGATTCTTCTTTAATAATGTTGTTTTTTTCAGTTTGTTCGTATTCTTTAAGTTTATTGCTTGCAAAATCTTTGTATGGTATTTTTATGCTGTAAATTTGTTTGTTAACATCATCTATATCAAGTTTAATAGCATTTAGATTTACATATTTAAAATCGTCTGTACGATGCGGTATTTTTGTTTTGGGACTGCAGGTTGTAACATCGGGGTATTTAAAGCAGTTGTTAGCGTATTTTTCAAAAAGCCCATAAATAGTTATCGCCGACATAATATGTAATGGCCAGTATGCTGCAGGTCTTTTGTTAGCAACTAAACAGTAATATGAATTTTTATATTCAGGTGCTTTTACTACAATTTGACTAGTGCCTTGTTTCCGAATTCGTTTATGAACCTGACTGCCTTCACCCGCTTTTTCATTATCAATATAGACTTCCGCATCTTTATTTTTGGTATTAATGGTTATTGGTTGATGACGGGGTAATAAAATGGATGCACAACCGGAAAAAATAAAAATTGTTACTATAGCTGGTATAATTTTTTTCATAATAAAAATGGTATTTAGTCAGTAAAACGTCCTCTTATTTGTAAGTTATTAATATCAAAACATTGTTCCATAGTTAATTCACATGTACTGATGGTTGTTTCCTTGGTTTGATCGTTGTTGTTTACGTATATTGAACATCCCTCTATTGCATAATGAAGAGGGTCACCATAATACGATGTAGTATACACCAGTACAGTATTAGCATCTAATTCGGATTCTGAGGAAACAGTTGTATACACGCCATTTTGAGGTTGATAGTAGAATTCAAACACCATGTCTTCATAATCATATGAATAATAAAAATCATCTCTTAATTGTAATTCAATTTTAAACATATTATTTTCTGACATATAGTTAGTTTTGTAAAAATTCAATGTTTTTCCAGGAATGGTCGAGACAGACTCAAAATCATCATCATATAAACTGCTTTCGCAGGGAACAGTTACTAGAGGTGCCGAAACAAGTAAATCCTTTGAGTATGCAATAATGTTACTTGCATATCCGATATCAGAATCATCTTTAATTAATAGTCTGAAATAGATAGTGTCATTCGTATAAAAATCTTCATTCATTTCGTTGCAAACAGAAAATATAGATATTGAAAATGACGTGTCGTATTCGGATTGTGGAATAATGTAATGCGAGTTAAAATTGAATGTTTCCGCTTCATGTTTATTATCTGCAGCATAGATAATAACACTTTCATCGCCGGTAATAAAAGATGCAGGGATAGAGCCGTTTAAATACAGTGTATAGTCTTCGTTTTCTATATCTATAGAAATATTTTTAGCATCTTCGTTTGAAGTCGAAACTTGATTTTTATAAGATTTGAATAAATCTTTTTCACAGGATTGTAATACAATCGCAGTAATTAGTATAAGAATAAAATAAAGATGTTTCATTACAGTTTAGTTAAGGTAATATTTGTATTTGATATAGGTGTCCCAAAGTTTTTGATTTGCAAGAGCAGCGGGAATATAGTACTCAGTGCTTACTTTATATGAATGAGCTAAACCGATAGAAGCTGCCATTTGATCGTTTATTTCGTACATAATTTCAGCTTTAAATGTTATTCCCCACACCCAATAGTGTTCCGAATCAAGATATGATTCGTTTTCAATATTATAATCACTGTGTTTTACCCGTTCGAAATAGTAATCGGCACCTAAAACGGGCGATAGTTTGTCGTCAAGGATACTCACTAATTTAAAATCGGTAACTATCCCAAACGGAATTGCACGGTAATTATCGTAATAATCAACCGAAATGTCAGAAACATTACTATAATTGATAACTGTTTCGTTGTATGGTTTCAGATTGTAGTACCCGGTAAAAAAAGCTGCTTGTAGTTGGTCTTCCATATATGAAAAATTCCAATGAATTTGAAATCCAACAGTAGGTTTGTATTTTGTAGCAAAAGATTCCCCACTGGGTTTTACATGATTTAGTTTTATGATTATCCGTGTTTGTACCTAAATTCATTTTTATTACTAACAGCAGCCACTAAAAGCCTACCAAATAAGGCTTCTTTAAAGTATCTGCGATTGAACTTATAACAGAATTCATC
>JAQICB010000043.1 GCA_027858745.1 Bacteroidales bacterium | reverse complement strand
AATAGCTCGCTATTATTCAATAATTTGCCTTGATAAACAGCTTTTTATATCAACCGAGGACAAAGGACGAGCTCAGCGGAGCTAATCTGAACTCGAAAAATTACGTCGAACTCAGGTTTTTAGCATTAGTAAATGCGTTACGAGTAAGTAAAACTTGTGAGCGTGAAGTGGCAATTTCTATATTACACCAAAGAATACTCAATGGAAAATAAAACCACTCTGTATTTCCGATAAAAACACCTAAATTTTTTTTTTGTATTAAGCTCAACTCAAAAATTATATCGATTTCAGGTTATTATTACCCCTCTATTACAAAAACAAAAAGAAATAAAATAGCACGGAAACCGACAATCCAACAGAAAAACCGGCATACACTTGCGATTGATTGTGAGCTTGTAATTTGAGTCGGGCAAAACCGACAAAACCACATATGAGGGCAGAGGCAATAATATAGGAAATGAAATATACATCTCTAAAAAACAGGAGTGTGAGAAAAAGACCAAAAAAGGCTCCGGCACCTATCATATGCAAACTGATTCTCCAAAAATAGGTGATAATAAGGCTGATAAATAGGAGTATTGTTGATAGCAAAAGAAACACATTGATGTAGGTAAATACCATATATTGTTTGAGAACATTATAGGCAAACACGTACATAAAGGTGGTGAGTATTAATAAAAAAATTCGGGTATGATACGGGTCGGGATTGAGTCGAAATAAGCGGGAGAGCAGCATATATAATGGGATGGCTCCTATTGGAAACACATAGGTCAAAAGAAAAACACGGTATAAGTACATATTTTTTACTTCGTCGTGGAGATAAGCAAATTCCGGCAAAACATTCAATAATAACAATGTAGCTAAACTTACATATGCTATCGGATGAAAAACAATTGAAATAATCCAAGAAAGGAGAGATGAAAAAGAAAAATGCATATGATTATTTTAGTTGTTTTGTGCCGGTCGTATTATTCAACAGATTTTATTATAATTCTTTACGAAGACGTCCTACCGGAATGCCCAATTGCTCGCGATATTTTGCCACTGTTCTCCGAGCGAGCAAATAGCCTTTTTCTTTTAGCACTGCTGAGAGTTTCTCATCGGTATATGGTTTTTTCTTGTCTTCTTGTGAGATAACGTCTTGTAAAATACTTTTTATTTCGCGTGATGAAACCTCGTCGCCGGATTCGTTTTGAAGACCCTCGGAGAAAAAATATTTCAAGGCAAAAACTCCATATGGTGTTTGTATGTATTTACTATTTGCTACCCGAGAAATGGTTGAAATATCTAGTCCGGTTCGGTCCGCAATATCTTTTAAAATCATTGGTTTCAATTTTGCTTCATCGCCACTTATAAAAAAGTCTTTTTGATACTCAAAAATTTCATACATTGTCCCAAGCAAGGTTTCATACCGTTGCTGAACAGCGTCAATAAACCATTTTGCGGAGTCCAATTTTTGTTTTACAAACTGAATTGCTTCTTTTTGTTGCTTCGAATGAGCTTTTTTGTTTTTCAAGTCTTGCAACATATATCCGTATGTTTTGTTGACACGAATATCAGGCGAATTTTTCGAATGCAATTGAATAGAAAAATCACCATTTTGTTCTTCGAGAATAAAATCTGGAATTATTGCATAGCTTGATGATTTGCTGTATTGATCGGCAATTTCACCCCCGGGTTTCGGATTAAGTTTAACAATAACATCAATCGCATTTTTCAAATGCTCTTCTTCAATATCTAATTTCTGAATAATTTTATCGTAATGTTTTTTTACAAAATCATCATAATAATCGCGAAGAATATATGTTGCAGTGATTATAGATGCACTCTTTTTTTTTCTCTTAATTTGCAGTAATAAACATTCTTGTAAAGATCTTGCAGCAACTCCCGGAGGGTCGAGACTTTGAATTACGGAAAGAACCGTTTCCAATTCTTTCACACCTACCGAAACATTTTGGGTAAATAAAATATCGTCGGCAATACTTTCCAAGTCGCGGCGTAAATAGCCATCTTCGTCAATATTACCAATTAAAAAATCGGCAAGCACCATTTGATGTTCGTCGAGCTCTTGCAATCCCAGTTGTGAAAACAAAAATTCTTTAAATGAATCCGCTTGAGAGAAGGGGATTTCTTTATTATCCTGATTCGATGAATTATTATTAGTTTTATATTTATAACTATTGTATTCATCTTCATTGAAGTAATCATCAAGCGAAAATTCATCGGAATTATCAGATTCATTTTGCTCCTGACTGTCAGATTCATATGTGTCGTTATCAACTTCTAATGCCGGGTTTTCTTCAATTTCTTGTTTTATCCTCTGTTCCAAAAGCATAGAAGGAACCTCAAGCAATTTTATAACTTGAATTTGCTGAGGCGACAATTTTTGTTGCAATTTTAATTGCAGCTTTTGATGTAACATATTTCAGATATTTTCTCAATCAATTTTTACCAAAAGTAATTTATTTTTTTTAATAATCTCAAACAGATGCTAAATATTGTAGTGTAGTTGTTTTACGAATTATAACAATGATATGAATAAAATGGAGAGTACAAAAAAATGCTTACACACGTAAAAACCTGAGTTCGACGTGATTTGTCGAGTTCAGATTAGCTCTGCGGAGCTCGTCCTTTGTCCCCGGTTGATATAAAAAGCTTTTTTTTTATGCAAAGCATACTTTTTTCGCTTATAAACACCCATCTTTAGCTCAAAAATAATTTAAAATAACCCGTTATTATTTCATTATTTTTGATTGAACCTCACTATTTATAAGCGTTCTGAACCTAAAAAATTATAT
>JAQICB010000146.1 GCA_027858745.1 Bacteroidales bacterium | reverse complement strand
AGGCAAATTATTGAATAATAGCGAGCTATTGTGAAATAATTTAAAATAACCCGTTATTATTTCATTATTTTTGATTGAACCTCACTATTTATAAGCGTTCTGAACCTAAAAAATTATATCGAACTCAGGTTATAAGAAAATCGTACCTTTGTTAAAAATAAAAACCTATACATATGCAGAAATTATCGGTAGCAATTATCACATTCAACGAAGAACATAACATTGCACGATGCTTGAATTCTGTTCAAGAAATTGCTGATGAAATTGTGGTTGTCGATTCTTTTTCTACCGATACAACCGAAGATATATGCAGCAGGTATTCACAAGTACGATTTATAAAACATCCGTTTGCGGGACACATTGAACAAAAAAATTATGCAAAAAGCATATGTTCTCATGATTTAGTTCTTTCATTAGATGCAGACGAGGCTCTTTCTTCCAAATTACGCACAAGCATAGTGGCGATAAAAACACAAAATGAATATGATGGGTATACCTGTAACCGACTGAACCACTACTGTGGACAGGCAATTAAACATTGCGGGTGGTATCCGGATATCAGTCTTCGCTTATGGCACAAAGATAAAGGTAATTGGGGCGGCTCTAATCCACACGATATTTTTATTATGAATTCGCACACCCGCACAAAACATTTACACGGAGATATCCTACACTACACGTTTGAAAGTATTGAAGAACATTGCACACAAATTAATTATTTCTCCACTATCTCCGCAGAGTCAAAGTTAAAAAAAGGAAAACAAGCAAACTGGCTTCAAATACTAACATATCCTTTCTGGCGGTTTTTGAGAACATATATTGTGCAACTCGGTTTTTTAGATGGGGCAATGGGATTTATTATTTGCAAAAATTCTGCCCATGCAGTATTTTTAAAATATATAAAATTGTATAAACTCCGACGAGATGTCCAGAAAAAAAAATAATGTTATTCAAGAACTTATTGCTGTATTACCATCCAAACCCGGTGTGTATCAATTTTTTGATTCGAAGGAAAAAATCCTCTACGTGGGCAAGGCCAAAAACCTCAAAAAAAGAGTTTCATCATATTTTGTAAAAAAACACGAACACGGTAAGACACGTGTTTTAGTTTCAAAAACAGCAAACATTCAACATATCGTTGTAAACAGCGAAGAAGATGCTCTTTTACTCGAAAACAACCTCATAAAAAAATACCGACCTCGTTACAATGTTTTACTCAAAGACGACAAAACATACCCGTGGATAGTAATAAAAAACGAACATTTTCCTCGCATTTTTCACACACGCACCTTACAAAAAGACGGCTCAGACTATTTTGGACCATACGCAAATGTACGTATGTCGCGTTTCTTGTTGGATATGATTCGACAATTATTCAAAATACGAACCTGTAAACTCAACCTCGCTCCCTCGGAAATTGCAAAACAAAAATACAAAGTCTGTCTGGAATACCATATTCACAACTGTCTGGGACCATGCATTGGCGAACAAACAGAAGAGTCGTACAAGCAGACTATCTATGAAATAAAACAAATTCTAAGAGGAAATACGGCAACAGTACTCAAGATACTGAAAAACAAAATGCAGGAAAGTGCACGTGCACTTCTGTTTGAAGAAGCCGAACACATAAAACAACAAATTCAGCAGCTTGAAAAGTATCAAAGTCGATCAACAATTGTCAGCCCATCAATTTCCAATGTCGACGTTTATTCACTTATAGATGATATAGACACCGCATATGTGAATTTTTTAAAAGTGCAAAATGGTGCCATAATTCAAGTGCACACCATTGAAATAAAAAAACAACTCGAAGAAAGCTCCGAAGAAATACTTGCAATGGCAATTACCGAAATACGACAAAAAATTCCGAGTACCGCCTCCGAAATAATAGTCCCATTCAGTCCCGATTTTGCATTAGACAATATTCATTTTCACATTCCCCAACGCGGCGATAAGAAAAAACTCCTCGAACTATCGGAACGAAATGTATCATATTACAAACTCGAAAAACTTAAACAACTCAAACGTGTTGATCCGGAAAAACATTCAAAACGAATTCTTGAAACAATAAAAAAAGATTTACAATTAAGTGAATTGCCGGCTCATATGGAATGTTTCGACAATTCGAACATTCAAGGAGCATTTCCGGTTGCCGCCTGTGTGGTATTTAAAAATGGGAAACCCAGCAAAAAAGACTATCGACACTTCAACATAAAAACCGTTGAAGGCCCAAACGACTTTGCTTCAATGGAAGAAGTGCTTCGCAGGCGTTACTCCCGATTGATTCAAGAAAACGAAGCACTTCCGCAACTCGTTATTGTAGACGGTGGCAAAGGTCAGCTGAGTGCTGCAGTGAAAATTTTCAAAGAATTACAAATTTTCCACACAGTGCAACTTGTAGGGATAGCCAAACGACTCGAAGAATTATTTTTTTCCGAAGACCCTATCCCTCTTTATTTAGACAAAACAAGCGAATCACTCAAAGTTATTCAACATATGCGAGACGAAGCTCACCGATTTGGCATAACACATCACCGGAATCAACGGTCAAAAAACTTTATTCAGAGCGAATTAACACAAATTTCGGGTATTGGAGAAAAAACAGCAGAAGAACTTCTTGGGCACTTTAAATCAATACCAAACATACAAAAGGCATCACCCAATGATATTGCAAAAATTATAGGAAATGCCAAAGCACAGATAGTTTCATCACATTTTTCTCAAAAATAAAAACAAACCTATCTCAGCAAAAAACCTATTATCATCAACTTTATGAGGTTTGCAAAAAACAAATAAAAAACGTATTTTTACGAAACAAAAAAAACAATGTGCGGATAAAGCATCATTGAAAAACTTAAATAATATGGGTAGACTAATAATAGCGTCAAACAGATTACCGGTAAATATCATTGAAAACGATAATTCCTTAGAAATCGTTCCAAGTGCGGGCGGTTTAGCAACTGGTCTTAAATCATATCACAAACAAAACAACAGCGTATGGATTGGATGGCCCGGAATAATTACAGACAGCACAAAAAAACAAAAAGAAGTCATAAAAAAACTAGAACCTGAATTTTGTTCACCGATTTTTTTATCGGAAGAGCTTGTAAGTAACTATTACGACGGGTTTAGTAATGCAACATTATGGCCACTTTTTCATTATTTTACTCAATTTACCGTTTTCGACGAAAAATATTGGGATGCATACACCGAAGTAAATCAATTATTTGCCGAAGCAATTATACAAGAATCACGCAAAGGAGACACTGTATGGATTCAGGATTACCAACTATTGTTGGTACCTCAAATGCTGAAAGAAAAACGCCCCGATTTACATGTTGGTTTTTTCCTTCACATTCCATTTCCTTCATACGAGGTGTTCCGTATTCTTCCCTGGCGTGATGAAATTATTTCGGGTCTGTTGGGTGCCGACTTAATTGGCTTTCACACATACGATTACGCACGTCACTTTATCAGTTCTGTTCGTCGTCTTAAAGGCTGCGAGGTTGAATTCAACAAAATTACGCATGAAAACAGACGCGTATTTGTTGATGTATTCCCTATGGGAATTGATTTTCAAGTTTTTCACGACAAAGCATATGAGACCCAAACAAAACCAATTCAAGAACGCTCAAAAGAACATCGCGATCTCGATAAATATTTATTAGAAACATCGGACAGAAAATTAATGTTATCTATCGACCGTCTTGATTACACAAAAGGTATTCCAAACCGACTGAAAGCATTTAAAGCATTTTTAGAAAGATATCCGCAATATTTAGAAAAGGTTTCTCTTATTCTGCTAACCGTTCCTTCGAGAACCGATGTTGAAGAGTATCAAAATCTTAGAAAAGAAGTGGAAGTTCTTGTGGGAAGTATTAACGGCCAATACGGAACCATGCAGTGGAGTCCGATAATTTTCTTCTACCGCTCGGTACCTTTTGACCATTTAATTGAGCTGTACACCTCATCAGATGTTGCTCTGCTCACCCCTTTGCGTGACGGAATGAATCTCGTTGCAAAAGAATATCTTGCAACACAAATCAATCACAAAGGAGTGCTTATATTAAGTGAGATGGCAGGTGCTTCAAAAGAATTAGGTGAAGCTATATCGGTAAATCCGAACAATATAAACGATATGGTTGAAGCAATATATAAAGCTCTCACAACACCGGAAAAAGAACAAAAAGAAGCAAATATATCTATGCGAAATCGATTAAAACGCTATGATATTTTTGCTTGGGCAAATGACTTTATGAAAACCCTTGATAAAACTCGGGAGAGATTATCTGAATATCAGATAAAAAAATTGTCGCCAACTGTTTCTCAAAATTTATTGACACGTATTAATAAAGCTAAACAACGGGTCATTTTCCTTGATTACGACGGAACCTTACAACGATTCTATGAAGATCCTTTGGAGGCAAAACCCGACAAACCATTATATGCACTTCTTGACAAATTGGAAGCATTGCCTCAAACAGAAATTGTACTCATTAGTGGCAGATCAAAAGAGACGTTTAATGAATGGTTCGGTTCAAAAAAATATCATTTAATTGCCGAACATGGTGCATGGGTAAAACAAGTGAATACAGAATGGATTCCAAAAAATGTTGGAAATTTGGAGTGGAAAGAAAGCATTCGACACGTATTGGAATCTTATGTTGACCGAACTCCGGGAAGTTTAATAGAAGAAAAAGAGTTTTCATTGGTATGGCACTATCGCAAAGCCGATATTGAATTGGGTGTATTACGCGCACTTGAGTTAAAAGAAGATATATCGAGTTTGATTGTGAATCATAATCTTGAAATTCTTGAAGGAAGCAAAGTGATTGAAATTAAAACCATTGGCATTAACAAAGGTGCGGCTGCACTTGAGTTTTTATCACAGCATGAAGAAGTAGATTGCATTATGGCAATTGGAGATGATTGGACAGACGAGTTTTTATTCAAAAAATTACCTCAAGAAGCAATTACCATAAAAGTAGGAACAAACAACACTATTGCACGTTACTACATTGACACATACAAAGATGTACGAAATTTTTTACAAACAATAACACAATAATTTTATATTAAAACATAATGGATACGCTAGATTACGGAGTAATAGGAAATTGTAGGACGGCAGCGTTAATTTCTAAAACAGGTTCAATAGACTGGTGTTGTTTACCGGAATTTAATTCCTCATCAGTTTTTGCAAAAATATTAGATACAGACAAAGGAGGGTCATTTGAAATAATTGTTGATGACTCATATACGGTAACTCAAAAATATCTTGATAAAACAAATATCATAAATACCACTTTTTCTAATGGACAAGATATTTTCGAAATTCAGGATTTTATGCCGCGATATAGACAAGAGAATTCCATGTATACTCCGCCCGATATAATTCGCTATTTCAAACACATCGTTGGTAAGCCAAAATTTAAAATAGTATATAATCCGAAATTGGAATATGCAAACTGCGTATGTGAACACAAAAAACACGGACCATATATTAAAACATTCACAAAAGAAGGTGCGTACGATTCGCTCTATTTGTATTCGTCTTTTGACAAAGATGATATTTTGGAATCACGAGAAATAACTCTTACCCAAGATGCATACTGTTTAGTAAGCTATCATCAAAAACTTTTATTGCAAAGTACCGAGCGCCAATATTTAAAATTACAACGTACGAAAGTATATTGGCTCAATTGGGAAAATGCTCTTACACAATATTCTCAATACCAGAAAGAAATTACCCGTAGTGCATTAGTTCTCAAAATGTTGAGCTACGATAAATCAGGAGCGGTATTGGCGGCAGTTACTACATCTATTCCCGAAACAATTGGAGAAGAACGCAACTGGGATTACCGTTTTTGTTGGATTCGTGATGCGTCTATGGTAATAAAAGTAATGTTTGACCTCGGGCAAAAAAATACAGTCAAACGATTTATGAATTTTATTATCGACATAATTCCCGATAAAGATGAGAAAATTCAAATAATGTATGGCATTAACCGAGAAAAAGAACTTTTTGAAAGAACGCTCGACAATCTGGCAGGATATGAAAACTCGGCTCCGGTACGAATAGGAAATGCTGCATATGTGCAAAAACAAAATGATATTTACGGCATTTTAATGGACGTTATCTATCAACAGTTTGAATACTTTAGAACATCATTGGATAACAGCGAAATGTTGTGGACTATTACCCGAAGTATTGTACGAATTGTAAAAGATAATTGGAAAGAACCGGATAAAGGAATTTGGGAAATTCGTTCAGAAAACAAACATTTTACCTTCTCAAAAGTTCTCTGTTGGGTTGCAATGGATCGTGCGATAAAAATAGCTGAAATTCTGACTATGTTTGACCATGCAACAAAATGGCAATATATTGCGGACGAAATAAAATATGATATTGAAACACATGCTTGGAATGAAGAAATACAATCTTACACTCAATCGTATGGCTCAAAAGATTTGGATGCAGCTAATTTACTTATGAATAATTATGGTTTTGTTGAAGATAAAAACCCTCGTTTTATTCAGACAGTAAAAGCCACCCAAAAAGACTTGTGTAAAGACGGTCTTATGTATCGATACAAAAATAAAGATGATTTTGGAACACCGAGCTCTTCATTTACCATTTGCACATTCTGGCTTATTAACAGCCTATGGGCTATTGGCGAAAAAAATGAAGCTCGCTCAATTTTCGAACAACTTCTTTCGTATAGTAATCATCTTGGTTTATTTAGTGAAGATATTGATTTTAAAACAAAACGATTACTTGGTAATTTTCCTCAGGCGTATTCTCATTTAGCTCTTATAGAAACGGCAATAAATCTTGCGGAAGGGAAAAAAGCGAAAGATGAGATTATTCTTGAAAATATTCGTCACTAACAATATTGAAGAAAATGAATCGATTAGTTAAACACATATACCCAAAAGCTATTCTTTTTGGTATATGTGTTTTTTTTTACGCCGGTATAGAAAACTCTGCATACGCACAAAGCAATCACTCATTAACATTGTCGGAAATTTGGGAAACATACGAATATTATCCTGTTTACGCACCGAAAATAAAACACGTTCCACAAAAAAACGCATTCTCATTCCTTTACCAAAACAAAATCGTATATAAAAACTATACACAAAACGAACATACCCTATTTCTTGAAATTCCCGATTCAATATACGCACAAAGCTATATTTATCCGCCACACTCAACATCTCGTTTGTTAATTGGCACACAACTTACGCCAATCCGAAGAGATTCATACTCAGCTGTTTTTATTGAATACGATACAACAACACAAACATTCTCAAAACTATTTGACACAATTCCAGTTCAGAATCCACAATACTCTCCTACTTCTCACGAAAATATTTGTTTTTTTTATGAAAATAATTTGTACCTGAAAAGGAGCGACAAAATTTTTCCCATAACCACAAATGGGAAAGAAAATCGGATAATTAATGGTCATCCTGATTGGATGTATGAAGAAGAATTTGAATTAACATCGGGCTATGCATGGAATCCTTCGGGTTCCTCAATCGCATATCTTTCTTTTGATGAACGTTCTGTACCACAAACATCAATTCCATATTATACACACGAACACACAGAATACACAAGCTTTCCCTATCCAAAAGCAGGCGATTCTATTCCTGAAGTTTCTTTATACGTATATTCTATTAACCACAAACAAAACAAGAAAATCCTCATTCCTACCAACTACGATTATATCCCCGAATTTTCATGGATTGATTCAACCACTTTAGCAATAACCCTGCTGGACAGATTACAACAGAATATAGAAATTATTACCTATAATATTACAACTCAAACAACACACACAATATACTCATACTCACACGCAGCATATTGCGATATGCCAACACATTTCACTCCTCTTAATGAGTCTGAATTTATTGTTACAGACGATCGTAACGGATATACCAATATTCAATTATACAGTTATACAAAAGGATACATTACACAACTCACAAAAAATTGCGGCATTATTACCGACGTATACGGATACAATCGGAAAACAAAACAGATAGTATTTGCCGCTACAAATAACATTCCAACAGACCGATATGTTTTTTCGGTAAACACTGCCGGCACTATAACAGAAATATGTACCAAAAAAGGAACTCACGACATTTATTTTAATTCGAATTGTTCATTTGGAATTCATACTTTTTCCACAGCAAACACACCACCTCAGGTTTCTGTAATTAATTCACATGGCACGATTCAATACAGCTGGTTCGACAATTCTCATCTTACCGAACTCTTTGAATCATTCTCCAAAAAAGAATTTTTCAGCATTACGCATCCATACGAAGACTCATTATTAGCCTGGAAAATTGTACCCCCACACGCAAAAAAACGGGCAAAATATCCGGTTATTTTAAGTGTCTATGGCGGTCCAACCTCACAAAAAGTCCTCAATAAGTTTAATTATGATATGTATTGGCATCAATTTTTGGCTCAGCAAGGCTATATGGTTATTGCCATAGATTGTCGAGGTGTGATAGGTCGAAACTCTGATTTTCGAAAACAAACATACATGCAATTAGGCACATACGAAACAGAAGATATTGCTCATATAATTAAAAATTTGCATTCAGTTCCACATACCGACACCTCAAAAATAGGGATTGAAGGCTGGAGTTATGGCGGGTATCTATCGGCTTTGACAAGCGCAAAATACCCGGAACTAATAGATGCAGCAGTTTGTATTGCTCCGGTTACAGATTGGTCACTTTATGATGCCATTTATACCGAACGATATATGCAAACACCGAAATTAAATCCAAACGGATATACAAACAGTTCCGTTCTCAGTTATGCCAATCAAATTATAAATCCAATTCTTCTTATTCATGGCACCGGAGATGACAATGTGCATACAACACATTCATATGTACTTAATCGGGAACTCATAAACAACAAAAAAGATATTAGGTTTGTACCTATGACCAACGACGAACACTCACTTTTTGGAAAAAATTCGCGGATATTTATATATTCAAAGATTTTTGACTTTTATACAGAAATACTGCACGAATAAAACAAGCCATTCGTCGAGTATAATATAAAGTTTATCTATTAGACTATTTAATTACAATAAAATACTTATATTTTTGTCAGAATTAATAACACATCAATGTTTAACAAATTAATTTTTGATTAACATATAATAATCAGGTAGATAAACCATTTGACCTTTAAAAATCGAATAACAATCAACAAATGAAGCAGACACATTTTCCTTTTCAACGAAAAGCACTTATTGGAACAATAGCACTCATTTCAATTATAGCAATCGGATTTATGTTGCTTCAGGTTTTTGAATCTCAAAAACCTGAATCTCCGGCACGTGTAAAAGAAAAACAAAAAATGAACGTGTTGGTTAAACCCGCTTATTACACACACCAACAAACAGACATTACCAGTTCGGGACAATTACGTTCGTACTCAGAAGTAGATGTCGTAGCCGAAGCATCTGGAAAAATACTTGAGGGAAGCATTTCACTCAAAGAAGGAATACGATTTTCGAAAGGAGATATTTTGGTGCAAATAAATAATACCGAAACACGACTTTCACTACAAGCTCAAAAAAGTTCATTTGTGGCCTCATTAATTCGCGTACTACCCGACATTCAAATAGATTTCCCGGAAGATTACAATAAAATAGAATCCTTTGCCAACGAATTATCGAGCGAAAAAATATTTCCGAAATTACCGGATTTTTCACACAAAAAAATTAAAGTTTTTTTAGCAAGCAAAGGCATTTTAAGTGAATATTATTCCATCAAAAAAATGGAATACACACTTTCAAAACACACAATAACAGCACCATTTTCGGGAACGATAAAAACCGTATACAATCAGCCCGGAGCATACATGAATCCGGGAAGTAAAATAATAAGCATTATACGCACAGACAGGTTTGAAGTAGAAGTTCCGATTGAAATACAAAAAGCAACATGGATACAACCAGGTCAATCTGTGACAATTATATCAAATCAACTCAGCCGTTCATGGAAAGGTAGTGTAGAACGAATCGCATATTACATTAATCCCAAAACACAAGCACGCAGTGTGTATATTACAACAGAAAATGATGGGAGTATGATAAGCGGCGAATATGTTTCTGTTTCAATTTCGGGAGAAACAATACAAAACGTGCTACAAATCCCACGAAATGCAATAATTGAAGATTCATGTGTATACACCGTAAAACAAGGAAAATTGCATAAACAAGAACTCACAATCATAAAAAGTGGCAATGACTTTTTTCTTGTGAGGGGTATTCCCGAAGGTGATTCTGTTGTCATTGAACCACTCGTTAGTGCACACAAAAACATGGAAGTTTTAACGTATACAGAATCAAACTAAATTATGCGAAAAATAATTAATCTCTTTATCAGTTATCCGTTTTATGCCAATTTAATAATTGCAATAGTAAGTATTGGTGGTTTTTTTGCAATAAACAGCATGAAACTATCTTTTTTTCCGGAAATTTCATCTCGCATTATTATTGTTAACGTTCAATATCTCGGAGCCTCCCCCATTGAAATGGAAGAAGGAGTTACATCCTTAGTAGAAGAAGCTATTCATGGTATTGCCGGCATCAAAGAAGTCACCTCAAGGAGCCGTGAAAATTCAGCTCGCATTTCTATAGAAATAACCGGAACAGTTGATATAGATGAAGTATTGATCGAAGTAAAAAACGCTGTTGATGGCATTGCCGGTTTTCCATCAGGAGCAGAACGACCATCTATATATAAAGTACGTAATACAAGTCGTGCATATCGTTTTGCCATTTTGGGAGACGTGGATATTTTAACACTCAAAAAACACACAGAACAAATAGAAGACGAGCTTTTACAAACGGGACAAATTAGCCAAATTGAAATTTGGAACAATCCTACTATTGAATTGGCAATTGAAATTAAAGAAGAACAACTCCTCCGATACAATATAACATTTGACGAAATTGCACAGGCTGTAGAAATGAACAACCGTGACCTCAGTGCTGGGGAATTACGTAACAATAGTCAGGAAATGTTAATTAGACTTCGTTCACGAACAACAGACCCTGAAATACTAAAAAATATTGTTATTCGCGGAAACGAAACCGGTGCTATTGTCCGTTTAAAAGACATAGCAACAGTAGAGAAAAGAATTATTGAAAACTATTATCCCACACGAATTAACGGAAAGCAAGCATTATATATAAACGTAGAAAAATTAAACACCGAAGACTTACAAACCATAACAGAGGTTTGTGACACATACATTGAAAAATTCAACACATCACATTCCGACGTTCAATTAACCGTACTCCGTCGTCGTTTAGACCCGCTTTTTGAACGATTAGATATGGTTTTGGAAAATGGATTTCTTGGACTTCTATTAGTTGTATTATCACTCTCATTGTTTTTAAGTTTCAAACTTTCGCTCTGGGTTGCATGGGGCATACCCTTTTCATTTCTCGCAATGTTTATTATTGGTAATTTTATGGGTGTTACCATAAACATGATATCCTTATTCGGTATGATTCTCGTTATCGGAATTTTAGTAGATGACGGTATTGTTATTGGAGAAAATATTTATTCGCATTTTGAACGAGGAAAAACACCTGCTCGTGCTGCAATTGACGGAACAATGGAAGTTTTACCGGCAATTACAACATCGATAAGCACCACAATTGTTGCATTTTCACCCTTGTTATTTCTTGTGGGTGGTCATATGGAAATGATGGTAGAAATGGCAATAATAGTCATATTATGTCTTGCCCTATCACTCATTGAAGCCTTTTTTATTTTACCCGCACATTTATCATCACCACGAATTTTGGACAAAAAAAGTTTAGAAAATAAAGGAGTCAAAAAACATATTGACACACTATTTCAATTTCTCCGTTCAAAAATATACGACCGATATATTCGTTGGGCAATACGCTGGCGATATGTTGTCATTATAGGAACACCGATATTATTTACATTAATAACACTAGGGCTATTCAGAGGCGAAATAATACAAACAACCATTTTCCCCCATATTTCATTTGATGATTTTAATATTAACATTGCCTTTACACCCGGAAGTGGCAGTGGCGAAACCTATGAATACATTGAAAAAGTTGAACGGGCAGTTGAAGAAACAAGCAAGGAATTTACCGAAAAATACCAAGAATATATCATTGCAAAATACGACAGCTTAATACCAATAATTGACAACTATTCATCACGCGTTGGCTATGCTTTTGATGGAGAGGAGGTTGGAGCACATGCCGGCATGGTGGACGTTTCCCCTATCGAACTCGAAGGAATTCCGGTTGCATCGGAAGAAATAGCACAAAGTATCCAAGAAAAACTCGGAAAGCTACCCGAAGTAAAGAAGTACTCGGTAGGAGCACACAACAGATGGGGTGCACCAATTTCAATCAGTGTAATGTCTCGCGATATTGAAAAAATGCAAGAAACTAAAGAGATGTTAATTAAAGAATTATCAACATATAATGAATTAAAAGATGTAAAAGAAAACAATCCGCTTGGCAAACGAGAAATAAAAATTAAACTCAAAGACAAAGCTCATTTTTTAGGTCTTTCTGAAGTTTTTATTGCGAGTCAAATTCGCCAAGGATTTTATGGCGAACAAGTTCAGCGAATTCAAGAAGGACGAAACGAAATTCGAGTATGGTTAAAATATCCTGCCGAAGACCGCATGTATATTGGACAACTTGAAGATATTAAAATTAAAACAAAAGAAGGTGAAATACCTCTTTCTGAATTAATTAGCATTACTATAGAACGAGGACCGGTAGCAATACAGCGTTTGGACGGAAAACGTGAAACACGAATTGAAGCAGAAATGACCGACCCAAAAGCAAGTGTTACCAATATAATTGCACGTATACAAGAAGAAGTTCTTACGAAGGTGCAAGAGAAATATCCCGGAGTTTATCTCAATTTTGAAGGACAAGCAAAATTCGGTAAAGAAGTTGGTGCAAGTATTTCAAAAGGATTTGCTCTCGCATTTACCATAATCATAATAATACTCCTCATTCATTTTAGAAATACCGGACAAGTTATTATCGTCATTCTCATTATTCCCCTTGCAGCATTTGGTTCTATTTGGGGACATATATTTCATGACAAAATTATTTCTCTTATGAGTTTACACGGAATAATTGCACTTACCGGGGTAATTATCAATGATTCTGTAGTATTTCTGTCGAGATATAACGATTATGTTCGTGAAGGTAATTCTATATACGAATCAACAATTCTTGCCGGAAAATCTAGATTACGAGCGATTTTATTAACCTCGCTAACAACAACAGCGGGACTTATGCCTATAATTTTTGAAACAAGTATTCAAGCTCAATTTTTAATTCCTATGGCTATTTCTTTAGCATATGGTGTCTTGTTCGGAACTATTTTCTTATTGTTGCTTTTCCCGGTTATGATTATTGTCGCAAATGATATACGAAGAGTTATTGCATACATCCGTACAGGAGAAAAGAAAAGTAGAGAAGATGTTGATGTTAATAATATTGAAAAATCGCGAATTACAAAATTAGAATCATGATACAAAAAACCCTCTATATAATCCTCTGTTTTTTCTATTCAATTTCTACATTTTCGCAAGACAGTCTCAGTCTCGAACGTGCAATAGAATTGGCTTTAGAGAATAATTTTTCGATTCTTATTTCGAAAAATTCCGAAACTATAGCTTCTATAAATAACAGTTGGGGAAATACCGGAGGCATACCAATGCTTACCTTTACTTCTTCAGCAAGTCATGTTAAGTATGATGCACTCGATGAAACACCAAACAATAGCGATAATACCCAAAATCGTTTTTCAAACGAAATAGCATTACAATGGACCCTTTTTGATGGATTTTCAGCAGTTATTGAAAAAGAAAAACTTGAATATCTCGAAAAAATTTCAGAAGGAAATGTGCGTGCACTAATTGAGGGCACAATTTTTTCAACTATTCAAGCCTATCATTCCGTACTCGTTCAGAAGCATGCTATGATATCTGTAGGAGAAATTCAAACTGTTTCGAAAGAGCGATACGATTATCAAAAAAAATTGCAAAATTTGGGTGTTGCCACAACATTCGAAGTGCTTCAGACACAAAATGCATGGTTAGAAGACACTGCTCAATATGTAATGTACCAAGCACAATACAATACCGCCATTCGAAACTTAAAATTTATCATTGCCGATTCGAGTAATATATCATACCTTTTCGCAGACACATTTGAGCCACAACATATTACATTTGATCGCAAAGAACTTAAAAGGAAAATACCTACCCAAAACACACAGGTACAGAACAAGTACATGCAACTTGAAGTAAAAAAGCAAGAGGTAAAACTCGCACAAAGCAATCTGTATCCAACTATTCAAGCTCAAGCAGGAGGTACATATAATATGAACAACGCGGAATATTCCAACAATACCATTGAAAGCGACAACCAACAACTATTTGCAAATATTTCATTGAATTACAATATTTATGCAGCCGGAACACGGAGGCGTGCTATTCAAATACGTGCTATTGAAAAACATATTACCCAATTGGAACTGCAAGAAATGATTTTTGAATTGCAAAATCAAATAGAGCAAGAATACGAATTATATGAAAGCCGGAAAATTGTATATAATCTTGCTCAAAAAAATCTAGAGACTGCAAAATTACAATTTGAATTAGCAGAAAAACGCTTCGAAGCCGGCTCAATTTCGTCATTCGATTTTAGAACAATTCAAAACCAATACTTGAGAGCTTCAATACAATTACTCGAAGCAAAATATAATTGTATTATGTCCGAAACTGCAATTTTTAGATTAACCGGAGAAATAATTAATTAGTTTTCCACTGTTCTATTCAGATTTTCACACAAATACGTTTTTTTCTATTATCTTTGTAAAAAATTAATGATATGAGTGGAATAGTAGCAATTGTAGGACGTCCAAATGTAGGAAAATCAACCCTTTTTAATCGATTAACAGAATCAAAAAAAGCAATTGTTGATGCAGTAAGTGGAGTAACACGAGACAGACAATACGGAGAATCAATATGGAATGGTAAAACATTTAACATAATTGACACCGGTGGACTGACAATAAAATCTGATGATGTTTTTGAAGACGAAATTCGAAAACAAGTCCGCTTAGCCATAGACGAAGCTGACATAATTATTTTTCTTGTTGATGTTGTAAATGGCATCACTGACCATGATGAGGCTATAGCGAACATGCTGCGTAAAAGCACCAAAGAAATAATGATTGTTGTCAACAAAGTTGATGATAATAAAAGACAATATGATGCAGTTGAATTCTACAAATTAGGATTAGGCGACTATTTATGTATCTCGTCAATTAATGGTAGTGGCACCGGTGATTTGCTTGATGAAGTTGTGAAAAAATTACCCGAAACTCAATATGTTGAATTACCGGACATTCCACACATTGCAATTATCGGTCGTCCCAATGTAGGCAAATCATCATTACTAAATGTGCTGACCGAAACAGATAGAAACATAGTCACCCCTATTGCAGGTACAACGAGAGATTCCGTTGGCACCCGGTTTACAAAATACGGCTATGATTATTTTTTTGTGGACACTGCCGGTTTACGAAAAAAAGAAAAAGTACACGAAAACATTGAATTCTATTCTGTACTTCGCTCAATTCGATCACTCGAAAAAGCAGATGTCTGCATACTTCTACTCGATGCAGAACAAGGCATAGAATCACAAGATATGAATATAGTGCGTCTTGTAGTAAAAAATAATAAAGGCTTAATTATTTGTGTAAACAAATGGGATTTAATTCAGGATAAAGGCACCTACACAGCTCGAGACTTTGAAGAAAAACTGAGAGAAAAATTAGCTCCGTTTAATGATATTCCCATACTATTTACCTCCGTTCTCGAAAAACAACGATTGCAAAAAATACTTTCGGAAACGCAACAAGTATATGAAAACAGAAAAAGACGAATTACAACCTCACAACTAAACGAAGTAATGCTCGAAGCAATTGCTCAGCATCATCCACCGGCTATAAAAGGAAAATTCATTAAAATAAAATATGTAACCCAGCTTCCAACACCATGGCCGGCTTTTGCATTCTTTTGCAGCAATTCAAAATATGTGCGAGAACCATATAAACGTTATCTTGAAAACAAGATACGTGCAACATATGATTTTAAAGGTGTACCAATACGCATTTTTATGAGAGATAAATAAATGTATTCACGTTTTTTAGCATATTGCATAATTTGTTGTTCAGTCATTTCGTGTGTAGATTATCCGGAATATCCACCGGAACCACAGATTGAATATAAAAGTGCTCATGCATATTTTACGGAAGACGAACTCGGTAATTCGGAAAAAAATGTTTTGCTAAGCTTTATGCTCTATGACGGTGATGGTAATATTGGTCATGGGCAGGAACAATCGGATGAAAGAGACTTTTTTTGTACATTTCATGTGAAACACAAAGGCACATTTACAGACCTATCCACTTTGGGTCCTGATTCGAACAATTATATTTTACCACAAATACGAAGCGAGGACAATACTAAATTCATACAAGCAGAAGTTTCGGTAGATATGGCACATAGTGAATCAACATTACCATATGATACCATATTTTGCACTTTTTATGTTCAAGACAGAGCTCTCAATAAAAGCAATACAGACACTACAGATATACTAATTTTTAGATAGTTCCTGCTCGAAAACGCCAAAAGATAGGTGCGTAATAACCTGAAAAACACTCCATTTATTATGAATGACTAAACGCACGAACAACAAACTCCACATTTTTATTCTCTTCATAAGACCCACAGCTATCAAATTTCCACGACCACTCTACATGAGTTTCATGTTTGGGTGGTTCAACAACAACAAGATTTTTATGCGTCATATCATTTGTATCATCGCCATACGTGGTTTGTACCCAATCTGAAATTAAACAATATGAATACTTCTGTAAAAATGAAAGATGTTTTTTTTGTATATTCTTTTGTAAATGAGAACAGTCTGTGTGTTTATACATATGAGAACCGGTTATTGCATCGCATAATAAAATATTTAATTGATTCAAAATATTACATGAAACAACTGCGTGCACATCATAGGGGAAAATAAACTCAGGGATAGAGAGGGTAGAAAAATCGACCTGTTCATTTTTACGACTTCCATACAACAAATCATAGATCGTATAAATTAAACCACCGGTAACATCAGCTTCCACAAAAACCAAATTAGAATGATTTTTATATTTATGTACAATTTGAGGAGGGTGAACAACATCGACTGCATATACGGTCTTACACTGTTGCAACAAGTAATCTATCGGAATATCGAGAAACCAACCGGTGCCAAACAAAGCAATTGAACTATTTTGATAGTCTTTAGAAAAATCAACAATCCATTGTTTTGTGTTTTCCAAATGACTTTTCCAGGCATCACCTTCACGCATAAATCGATTCAAAATACCTTCTTGATCGAGTGAATAACCAAGTTTATGCAAAATCGTTGAATATAACGGTTTCGATAAAGACATACAAGGAAGAAAATAAAAAACTGAGTAGAAAAAAAAATGTATAAAAATTATACACAACAAACTATTAAAAACGAAACTGTTTTTATTTATAAAACTTATCGTTTGGATGTGGTACAGCGGCACGTCTATTGCCTCTACCAGGAAGAGCCAAGTCATGAATCTCAAAACTAAGCGTTACCTCATGTGATCCACCGGTAGCCAAACCTGCTGCCGAAATAGTCATATCGTAATTATATAAGAATCTATACAACTGTTTTTTATCACGAGAATATTTAATATACCCAAGCGTAAAAATCATAGAATCAAAACTTTTCTTTTGAATATCATTTACAAAATCTTGTAACAACTCTTTTTTCCAATATTGTTTACGAGCCCACACACCAAGGTATAAAGAAGATACAAAAGATATTTTTGAAGGAATAACCGCATTTATACCAAAAGAAAGTGTTTTAGCACCTGCTTCTTCATCTTTAAATAAATACGAAGACTCTGCTTGGTTTTCATAAATAAACCCGGGTGTTAATAAAAAGAATCTGTTATGAAAACCACTTCTGTTTATACGCACATTAGAAATACCGTGAATAACCATTTTCATCGGTATTACAGCCTCATTACCATCGTCTAACCATGAAAAATCAGGTTCTGAAAGGTGATGAAACGCAATACCAAACGTATTCGCGGCTATATATTTTACCGGAGTTTGACGTATATTAAAACGGATAACAAGACCGGCATTGTAATCAAAAGTACCTCGAGAATACATATCCTTATCAGGCGGAACAAATTCTGTTTCATAAACCCTACCAAAACGAGGATCAAATTCATCTGAAAAAGTAAGCTCTGTATAATCAATTGATTTATGTATATACTGAGCTCCGGCGCCTATTTGAAACATTAAATCAGGTAAAACCCTAATTTGTTTTGCATACATAACACCACCTGAATATGTGTTGAGGAAATTTTGCCCCTGCGTATTTCTGGTAATATGTCCACCGAAACCACCTTGTGCAAATTTATCATCATAATAATCGAAAGCAATACTTTGAGTTCCGTATTCCCCCGGTACATTCACCCATAAATGTCTGTCAGTAACCGTTCCTCGGAGTCCCGGATTAATACCGGTAAAAGCTGGATTATAATATATTTCTTTAAAATAAAACTGAGAAAAGTTCGGATCCTGCGCACGTAATACACTCACGCATAAGAGCAAGGGTAAAAAAGCAATTACATAAAGGTATATCTTCTTCATTGTATATAGTGTATTATTTATAACAATTTATTTCTCTCAACACCTACATTTAATACATTAAATAGAGCCATGTTATGCAAACATACAAAAAAAAAATATAAAATTCACATACTCTTCAAATAAAAACGAAAAACTGAGAAAAATATATTTTTTGTAATCCGCATAGATAAACTGTAACTATTCAATATTAAATATATATATAAAACTATTCTCAATCAAATAATTTTACAATTATATATATTTTTTTGCGTGTTAACAAACAATCTTAATTATATTTTTTTTCAATGCAACTTTTTAATACAAAAAAAAGTCATATTATAGTAGGGGAAATTATGTTATCTTTGTCCGTTTATTAAACATCAATGCTTTTTACTATGCTTAAAAAAATATTCTATTCTTGCATTATTCTCACATTATATATAAGCGTATCATTTGGTCAAGTTCCAATAGACGATTGTCCTCCTGTTGATATAAATACGGGTGATCCGAATTTCCCATTCCCCCAATTTCTCGAATATGAACATGGCAAAACATTA
Organism: Bacteroidales bacterium; assembly: GCA_027858745.1. Lineage (GTDB taxonomy): Bacteria > Bacteroidota > Bacteroidia > Bacteroidales > UBA1715 > JAQICB01. Next base: position 4,877 of record JAQICB010000146.1, on the reverse strand, counting down.
GCAGAAAACAATGCGGAAGGTGTGACCCATGCGGATATGGAAAAATCTATGAAAGAAGGCTACGAAATTATGATGCACCGTAACCGATATTCAGGTGAACAATTAAATGGGGTGAAATATATTACGTTTAACTCCGATGCTGTTCCATCTAACTGGAACACCTTTGTTTCTGAAGGTGACGGATATGCTTTACTAGCAGCAGCATATTTTGCAGACAAACCAACTTTTGACGGGTTATGGCTTTGGATTCATGACCACAGACTTAGTGGTGTAACTCGCTATGAAGACTGTTCGGAATTGAGACCTGATTATCGATACGGAGATTATTTGCCCGGCTGGAAATGTGATGCAAGCGATGGTGCCGGCGGAACAGATGTGAATTCGGCAACAGACGGTGATTTTGATATTGCTATGGGCTTACTACTTGCATACAAACAATGGGGCGAATATATGGGAATTAACGATGCTTGTGGAAATCCTATTTCGTATAAAGATGCTGCAGAAAGTATGATAACAGCCATTGTTGATTCGCTTACATTAAACAACCTAAATGGTGGTTTTTCGGGAATAATGTCGGGAGATATTGGCATAGACGGATATGTAAAAAATGGGAATACCTGGGCAGAAACAACAACATGGAGAACTTCTCCGGCAAATACGGCATACCCCTGGGCACAAAATAATCCAGAAGCATATAGTGTTTCGGGATTATATACCGATTACGTAGGTCCGGCTTATTTTAAACAATTTGCTATATATATGGATGCTCAAGGTGCTCGTGACTGGATTTCTCACCAATATATACGTGGGGAGGCTTCTTCTGATTGGCTCATTGGAAAATTATACGAACAAGGCGGAATAGCATCTTCAGGTAGCTGTTCTATTACTAATGATGGCTCGATTGTTTCGTTTGGTCAGCACCCATCCGGTCCGGAAGGTGAAGATTTTCGCTTGGCTTGGCGTACTATTCTCAATTATGTGTGGCATGGTAATCCTGAGTACACATGGGATCCGGTAACACATGAAGTTATTAACGTTCCAAACACCTTTGAATATGATATGGGGCTTCGACATGCAGAACGTCTAAAGGCTCCTTGGAGTTCTGAAGGAGTAGCTAAATGTGCTGTTATGGGAGCCTCACCCGATCCGGCTTGTCCGAGCTATTATGGTGTGTCTCAAATACCTCAATTTTGGAGTTTAAATGGCGTAGTTGGTGGAACCGGCAATAAAGTTAACTACAATGTTGGAACCGGTGCAGCTGCAGCGGTTGCTTCGGAGGATATTGAACTAATAGCCGATATTTGGCGACAATCTGATATTATGTGGGATGATGCTTCATATGAATCAAACGGCTTAACAGCTGAAGAACGATATATTAAAAGTACACCGAGCTATTTTCACGGTTGGTTTCGCGTTCTTGGCATGCTTACAACATCGGGTAACCTCCACCCACCTACGCAAATAGAACCGGCAGCTAATATAAAAGTATATATGTCTGTCGACAAAACATATGCGTATGAAGGTGACTTAATTACCTATACTATTGATTACCGAAATTATGGAAAACTTGATGCGGCAGGGGTAACTATTACAACACCGCTTGACCCAAATTATGATTTCATTTCGGCAACTGATAATAGCTCATTTGACGGCACTTCTATTATCTGGGATATTGGCACCGTAAATGGTTTTACAAGCGCCGGAGGCATTGATGCCTCTTCCGGACAAGTTTCTTTTACTGTTCGTGCAAGTGGCACTGCAACCCCTCGAATATGCCTACAAAGCACCATTTCGAGCACCAATGCTCCCGATTGGCTTAGTAACGAATATCCAAACAATGCAACATACACAATGGAACGCAATTGTGTAGACATTCTTGCAACACGTACATTACAGGTGGCAAAAACAACAAATCGACCAAAAATGAATCCAAATGATATTGTGGAATTTTTTGTCGAATTTGAGAACGAATCGGTGGAAGGTTCGTGGCTAAACGGTGGAAGAAGTCACGTTGCTCTTTCATATGGTAATCATTATACCGATTATGTTTTTTATCAATTTTTCCGCCTATGGCATGATGCTTACGAAAGCTACATTAATATGAATAATTACCGCGTATCATATTTCATGAACGATGCTGCCGCTATTGGATTATATGACGAAACAACTAACCCCACCGGCTGGGACTTTTTTATTGACAATCAAAATGATCTTGATAAATATGGCTATAATCCCCCATCCGGAGCTATTTCATTTACTCATCAAGAAGTTCCCTATGGAACAGATGCTGATGGTGCATGGAATCAGCGGTTAATTATTCGTTTTGCAGATGTTTTAACAGCTCCTTCTTCTCATATTTTTGATAAATTAGCTAATGATTATTTAATTCATAAAGGCGTATGGGGACCAGCTCTTATCAGAACAGGATTACGATCTAATCCTGCAGCAGTTTTAGGACCAAGACTGCAAGATGATTGGTCATACGAGACATCTATTGATATTGGAAATATTAGCGGACAAGCTTTTAAACTTTCTCCGGTTACCAATGGCTATGCCGACCCGAATAATCCTGATGTTATTATTGACAATTACGGACGATACGTTTGCGATCCGTCTGTAGATAATTTCGACCGAGTTTTGGTAGAAGAATTTGATGGATATACCTGGCGACGAATTCAAGGAAATGGTCCTCTACCGGGTAGAGAAGCCGAAAATGTTGTGATAACTGATACTATTCCCAAAGAATTGGAATGGCTTGGTTTTACTGACGATGAAGCTCTTGGTATAACGGCGACCTATACTCCTGCTACGGGTGAAGATTTTACCGGAATAGTTCGGTGGAGCATACCTGCTTTATTAGTCGGAGAATCGGGCAACTTAGCATATCAAACAGTTGCAAGTGATCCGGGCTGTCCTACAAGTGATGATGTGTTGTTTAAAAATGCTGCATGGATTCAGTCCCAGACAGATTCTCCGGACTCTTCTCAAGTAGACTTAACACTCACTTGCACCGAAGTTCCGCCGGTTATTGACCCGCAAAGTTCCTTATTCAAAACAGCTAACGTAAGTACTGCCGAAATTGGCGATGTTATTTCATATGAATTACGATATGTTAATACCGAAGGTACCAGTGTTGATGCTCAACTTGATGAGCCTTCATTATGGCATGCTCTGGGAAATGGTTCTTTACCCGATTTCGATGATCCAAATAGTATTAGTCTCGATCAAAATGGAAATACTTCAAAACCGGGTACAGACGGATATGCTTTTGGTCATGTTAAATCTCACGGTAAAAACGGTCATATCGAAGCAACTGTTGACTTAACCAATGCAAGTCCGGTTAGCTTTGTGTTCAGACATACCGGAGGAACTCCCGGTACCGCTAGTCATCAAGGGGTTGTTCTTAATATTACTCCGGCATCATGGGGACCCAACTCAATTATAATGCAGGTTGTTGTAAATGGAAGTATAGTTCACGATTTTGAGACAACACCTTCTATGCACGGTGGCAGTGCTGATCCGGTTAATTTTAAAGTAACACTTATTGATGATATAATGTATGTGCATGTTAATAGTTTTGAAGGTGCTCCTTTTAAATCTTTCGATAATATTTCGAATCAAAATGCCGGCTGGGTTGGTATTCAAGGAAAAGGTTCTCAACAAATCATAACCGACTGGAAAACATATTTCGATTCTGCCTTTGATTTAGGAATTTTTGATCCTCTTCCACCTGAATTAGATAATGCTACAAATATTTCAAATTCGGGTTCATTTACCGCAGGAAAAATTGACTGGCCAATTGTTCCGGGACCAATTTTAGCTGATGAAGAATACATCAGAACCTTTGATGCAGAAGTTGTTTCGTGTGGTGCATATATTAATAATATTGGAATGGCGACGGTATATGAAGTCGATACGTTTAAGGTGCTGAATTCTGTGGAATGCGGTGCTTCTCCGTGCCCCTCTCCCCCAACAGCAACCCCTACTATTTCATATTGCCTTAACGAAACAGCATCGGCATTAACTGCTACCGGAACAGATTTACTGTGGTACGATACGGAAACTGGTGGTACGAGTTCTCCAACAGCGCCAACTCCGGCAACAGATGTTGCAGGTTCTGAATCTTATTTTGTATCGCAAACAGAAAACGGCTGCGAAAGTGAACGCGCGGAAATTGTGGTGACTGTCAATTTTACTGATATGCCGACCGTAACATCTCCTGTTACATATTGCCAAAATGATGTGGCTTCTGCTCTTTCGGCAACAGGTACTGACTTGCTTTGGTACAATACGGAAACTGCTGGCACGAGCTCTGCTACAGCGCCAACTCCGGCTACATATATTGCAGGTTCTGAATCTTATTTTGTATCGCAAACAGAAAACGGCTGCGAAAGCGAACGTGCAGAAATTGTGGTGACTGTCAATTTTACTGATATGCCGACCGTAACATCTCCTGTTACATATTGCCAAGATGATGTAGCTTCTGCTCTTACGGCAACAGGCACTGACTTGCTTTGGTACGATGATGCAACGGGCGGAACAGCTCAGGCTTCTATTACTCCGGCTACAGATATTGCAGGTTCTGAATCTTATTTTGTATCGCAAACTCTTTTGGGTTGCGAAAGCGAACGTGCAGAAATTGTGGTGACTGTCAATTTTACTGATATGCCGACCGTAACATCTCCTGTTACATATTGCCAAGATGATGTAGCTTCTGCTCTTTCAGCAACAGGTACTGACTTGCTTTGGTACAATACGGAAACTGCTGGTACGAGCTCTGCTACAGCGCCAACTCCGGCTACAGATATTGCAGGTTCTGAATCTTATTTCGTATCGCAAACAGAAAATGGCTGCGAAAGCGAACGTGCGGAAATTGT
>JAQICB010000141.1 GCA_027858745.1 Bacteroidales bacterium | reverse complement strand
AATCAAGTGCTACAAAATGAGATCCTGAACCTGAATTTACTTGCTTGATATCATACTCTGTTCCTGTATCAGGATTTATAGGAAAAATAACCAACTGAGGAATACTATAATAATCTGCTGTCCCATTTGTTCCTAATAAACCAGTTCCTTCTTCTGTTTTATTATTGCCCCATACGTACACCCTGTTATTATTGTCAACATAACTTGACACACTATTTCCCCCAGAGATAACAATGTCTTTTTGAGCAAAACTTTGTGTCAATAATAAGAAAATAGAACTAAGTAATACGATTGATTTTTTCATAATATACATGATTGGTTAATTCAATATAAAATATAAATATACAATTAAATTTTAAAAAATTTTATCTTTGATTCAAAATAAAAAACATATGTGGATTCAAAAAACAATATCAATACCGGCACATTCCCGCGGATTTCATATTATTACACATGAAATTCTCCGTCAGGTTCCTGAGATTAAAGAAATTTCGGTGGGAACAGCCCATCTCTTTTTGCAACATACCTCGGCTTCTTTATCAATAAATGAAAATGCCGACCCCGATGTTCGGGTTGATATGGAATCGCATATGAATAAAATGATTCCGGAAAATGCACCTTATTACACCCACACTCTTGAAGGAAGCGATGATATGCCGGCTCATATAAAATCGAGTGTATTGGGGGTATCTCTTACGGTTCCCATTTCTCAGGGAACATTCAACCTCGGCATCTGGCAAGGCATTTATTTATGCGAACATCGTGACCATGGAAGCAGGAGAGGGATTGTGGTGACCGTGAACGGCGAAAAGTAATGTATGATTTTATTACAATTGTATTTTACAAAGCATAATTTTTACTTGTTTTTATATTGTGAAGAATACAAAATGTGGGTTATTATTAAAAAAATTTAAATCTTTTTTACTCAAACAAACTATGCACACTGTGTAATGCCATAATTGCAGCCGTTTCGGTACGAAATCGTTGAGGTCCGAGGCTTATGGGTAGCCAATTATTCTCCATGGCTAATTGTATTTCTTTGAGTGAAAAATCTCCTTCGGGTCCAATGAGTATGGTAATGTCTGTTGGTTTTGCAATATGCATTACCGATTGTTTATCACCGTCTTCGCAATGAGCAATGGCTTTATATCCGGGGTATTTTTCGAAAACAATGTCTTCAAACGGGGTCATTTCGTGTACTATGGGTTTGTGTGCTTTATATGATTGTTTCATTGCGGCAAGCACAATCCGTTCAATCCGTTCGGTTTTTACCACTTTTCGTTCGGAATGGTCTGTGAGAATGGGAATAATTTCGTTCACACCCAATTCTACCGCTTTTTCAACAAAAAACTCGTACCGTTGCATGTTTTTGGTGGGAGCAACAGCCATGCGAACCGTAAACTGATGTGAACCATAGTCTTCATGCGTTTCGAGAATTTCGGCAATAGTATGTTTTTGAGAAATTTTGGTAATGCGACAGAGGTATAAATTCCCTTTTCCGTCAATAACATGGATTGTATCACCGGTTTTATGCCGCAACACTTTCATACAGTGTTTGGATTCATCCGAAGATAAGGCAATATGCGAATCTTGTAATAATTCCGAATAAAAAATATCCATACGTATTGTTTAAACACCGGTATAATTCCACGGATTAATTGCCCGCAATTCGATTTTTACCGCTTCGGATACATCAAGTGTGTCAATAAATTGCGAAATAGATTCCTGATTAATCACTGAATTTGTACGAGTTAATTCTTTAAGCGTTTCATACGGATTTGCAAAACCTTCGCGTCGTAAAATTGTTTGAATTGCTTCGGCAACAACATTCCAGTTTTTTTCTAAATCGGCATGTAATACCGCCTCATTCAAAATTAATTTTCCTAAACCTTTTGCAAGCGATTTGAATGCAATAAGTGTGTGTCCGTACGGAACACCAAAATTACGTATTACCGTAGAGTCGGTAAGGTCACGTTGCAAACGAGATATTGGTAATTTAGCCGCTAAATGTTCAAACACGGCATTGGCAATACCAAAATTTCCTTCTGCATTTTCAAAATCTATTGGGTTTACCTTGTGCGGCATAGCAGAAGACCCTACTTCATTTTTCTTTATTTTTTGCTTAAAGTAGTCCATCGAAATATATGTCCACATATCGCGACATAAATCAACTAAAATAGTGTTAATTCGTTTTGAAGCATCGCATAATGCGGCAATATTATCGTAATGTTCTATTTGCGTAGTTGTTTGCGAGCGAGATAATCCTAAAACTTCATTCACAAAGTGATTACCAAAACCGACCCAGTTTATGTCCGGATAGGCAATTGTATGAGCATTAAAATTACCTGTTGCGCCACCAAATTTTGCGGAAAATGGTATCGCCTCAAGTTGTTGTTGTTGAATCTGTAATCGTTCAATAAATACAGATATTTCTTTCCCCAATCGTGTTGGCGAAGCCGGTTGCCCGTGTGTACGTGCAAGCATGGCAACATCTTTCCATTCATCTGCCAATGATTGGAGGTGTGCAATAATTGCCGACAATTCGGGAAGAATAACTGTCTGTAAGGCTTCTTTTAAAGACAATGGAACGGCAGTGTTGTTTATATCTTGTGAGGTTAATCCAAAATGGATAAACTCTTTTGATTTTGTTAATCCGGCTGCATCGAATTTTTCTTTAAGGAAGTACTCCACCGCTTTCACATCATGATTTGTGGTGCTTTCTATATCTTTTATTGCTTGCGCATCGACTTCGGTAAAATTTATATAAATGTCTTGTAAGCGTGGAAATACAGAAGAGTCAACATCTGAAAGTTGCGGTAACCCTAATTCGCATAAGGTAATAAAATAATCTACCTCTACCTGAACACGATATTTAATAAGAGCATATTCCGAAAAATAGACATCAAGTTGTGTTGTTTTATTCCTGTATCGTCCGTCAATTGGGGAAATAGCTGTTAATTCTGTAAGTTTCATTTGTATACGTATTATAATTTTAAAGCCCAAAAATACAATTTTTTTGTGGTTCAGAAGATGTTTGTATGATAATCTTATGCTATGTGTTCATAAATAGTTTCTGTGGGAAAACTCCAAACACTTCGTTATTTTCATCATAAAAATATGTATTTTTACTTTATAAAAAATTTATTCATATGTCACGATTTTTCAACTTATTTTCTCAAACTATCAGTCTTCATGGCGAAGCACTCCGGCTTATACGCAGGCAAAAAATGATGTGGGTGTTTTTTGTGCCTTTTCTCTTATTCATTCTCATGGCAATCGGCGGGTTTATGTCAATTTCGTACATGGCGGGTATTGCGGGAGATTATGTAGAATCGACAATACAATTTGATGAGGGGTGGGTGTGGCTTACATTTATCATTAATTCATTTTTAATTGTTTTTTTACGCATTTTGCTTTTTGTTTTCTTCGCTTTTTTTAGCGGATATGTTGTATTGTTGCTTATGTCACCCTTGTTTTCCTATATTTCGGAACGAACAGAACAATATCTTACCGGACATGCATATCAGTTTTCTGCACGGCGATTATTACACGAAACCCTTCGCGGTGTTCTTGTCGTCTTTCGAAATATCATTATTCAGGGAGGTATATTTGCGTTAGTATTTATATTTTCATTTATTCCATTGTTGGGACAAATTATTGGGGGCACCATCGGTTCCGTTTTTTTATTTATGGTATCTGCATATTTTTATGGTTTTTCTTTTATGGATTATACTATAGAACGACAAAATACATCTATTTCCAAGGGTGCACGGTATATTAACAAACGAAAGGGTGCTGCTGTGGGTTTAGGTTTTATCTATGGTTTATTGTTATTTATCCCCTTTCTTGGTATGTTTATTTCGAGTTATTGTGCAATTATCTCAACTGTAGCGGGGTGTATATATGTGATGAAAGATTCGGGAGGTGAAATTGGCATAACAAATAACGAAGAGCCCGTTACCGATTTTACCCAACCACAATCTTTTGTGCAGAAATAAGGCATCCCCAATAAGTTTTGTACATTTGTATTGAAATAAATACTAACTACAAAAACAGATATTATGATGGTAAATACTCTTTCGCCGTATGTATACGGCACAACGCGTTTAGGAGACGAATCAATTCCTGAACAAGAACGCATAGAGACAGCTTTAGAAGTTATGAATCAAGACATATGGATTCATACCTGTCACAAATATGGTAATTCGCTTGATATTTTGTGTAAAGCATTTAAGAAAGAACCAACCAAGGTGCCGAAAATTATTATGAAAATATGGGGCAACACCAAACAAGAATTAATTGATGGTGTGAAAGAAAACCTCGACCGTATGGGGGTTGACTCACTTGATATGGGGCAATTATGTATTGGTGGTGAATTTGCAGAATCACTTGCTGAAGGCGGTGATGCTGTAACAGTTTTACAAGAAATTCGCGAATCGGGATTTATTAAAAGTTTTGTGTACGAAGTGTTTCCGTGGACATCCGAATTGCCCCTTAAAGCTTTACAAAATGGTTCATTAGAAGGAATTATTGATGGTTTTATTTTTTACCTCAATCCTTTACAACGCTTTGCTGCAAACGAATTATGGGATGAAATTCAAAAAACACAATTCCCTATTGTCGCACTCCGCACTGTTTCGGGTGGACCGGTACATAAATTACGCGACATTCCCGGTTTTGCGTGGGTAAACTATTTACAAGAACGTGCTGTTGAGGTGGCGCCAATATTCGAAAAATCGGGTGTACCTACGTGGACAGAGTTTTGTGTGCGATATGCATATTCATTCCCAAATTTAAAAGCAACAACAGGAAGTACGAGCAAAATTGAGCGAGTTCACGATTTTCTGAAAGCAACTGAAAATGTAAAACCATTACCACAAAATATTATGGACGAAATTGCGGCGTTGCAATATCGATGGTCAGATGAAGTTGATGTGAAAGCAGAACCCTGGACAATGTAAAAAAACTTCCACAGAGATGTAGTACAATACATCTCTGTGGAAATAAATATATAAACCGACAAAGTATCTCGTTGAGGATGAATAATACGGTATTATCAAATATATTGTAAAGAGACATTCATTATAGCTTTTGATTGTTTTATGTGTCAACTCCATTCCTTTTTTTGCTGACAAAAATGTAATGACTCAATAAGTATATGTTTGTATTCAGTACGGATTAAAACATCAAGCCATTCTACAACAGCAAATGACACAATGCATACCACGCGAAAGGATAATAGTCTAATCGTAATTTTTGATCGTTCTCATTTTTTTGGGTGTCTCCAAAAAAAGTGTTGTGCGAAAAAGCTACGCTCAGGTTTTGGCAATATGTGGAATTTTGGTGTGTCATTGTATACAAATATACTGCTTTTTCTTTTTTTCTACAGCAAAAAAAACCAAAAAGGCGAATCAGTAAATCCGGTGGAATTACAAAAACGATTTCCAAATATTGTTTTACATGAACATATAATTATGCCCAATCACATACACGGAATTATTGAAATTGTCTCCGTAGGGGCGACCCTTGCGGTCGCCCATGATAATAAACGCGCCCATCATAATGAAAACGTGGTCGCCGGTAAAATTAAAAATATGGGTAACAATAAAAATATTTCCACCCATGATAATAATGGGCAACCACAAGGGATTGCCCCTACGATTACCATTGGAAATATTATTGGGGCATTTAAATCAATAACAACAAAGGCATATATTTGCGGGGTAAAAACCAAACATTGGGAATCGTTTAATGGAAATTTATGGCAACGAAATTATTATGAACACATAATCCGAACCAAACAATCATATAACCGTATTTCCGAATATATTATACAAAACCCGATTATGTGGAAGGATGATAGATTTGCATGGTAGCGAGGGCTTTTTAAATCCTCTTCAAGATTTTTAAAATTAACAATTAATAATGTATCATTAACAATTATTTTTTTCTCTTCCGATTATTCGGAAGGTTTTTATAGATAAGCGGTTCCACAGTGAAGGTTAAAAACGAATATTCGTGAAAATTTATGGGGGAAAATGAAAAGGCTAACTTTCGTAGTAAAAATCATAGAGGTGTTAAACTTGAAATATTACCACATTTAATTTTTCTATTTCTATTACCTTGTTTAGACAAATCTCTTAAAAGTAAACTTTCTTCTTTCAATATTAGAATAGATTGTAAACATTTATCTGTATAAAGAAATTTTTTATATTTAATAGGATAATTCTCTTTGTTTAACTGAAAATCATTTCTTATTTTACAATAAACATTATAACTTGAATTTATAGTAAATTGTCGACCTATTATATTATCATCAAGCTGATAAACATAAATAGTATCCTGCATAGCATTCCCTTTATACTCTTGTTCTATAATAAAAGTAAGCCTCATGGCATTTACTGCATATAATGGGATAAACTCATAAAGATTACCTTTTATTTGAAATGTGTCTATTTTCTCAATTAATTTTCCTTTAAAAATAAAATCCGAATATTTAAATAATTTGCTAACATCTTTTTGTCCACATATTGAAGACTGACTAAATGCCTTTAAACTAAGAAAAGCTAATATTAATATTGTAACCAACAATTGGTGTCTCATTTTATTCATCAGGCAGTATTATTTCAGTATCAGAATTAAGGTTATTATCTTCAATTATTGGTGCAAATGGAGAATCTGAAATATCACCACACCCTTCAATTGTAACTTTTGCTCTTGTTGCATTTTGAACAATATTATTTTCTACAGCATATTTAACAACATTTTGCAAATCTTCATTACTAATTTTAAGTATGTTATAATCCATTATACCTTTATTTGCAAAATATCTCCCCCCCTCATCATCTAATCCAAACAAATGTGCTATCTCATGAGTTACCATCTCATCATCTTCACCTTGATCAACTCCATCAACTGTGTTCATAGAAATATAATAACCATTAGCAGCAACGCCACCCACATATTCTACTAATCCATTCTCACCAGCATCAAGACTCCAAGTATCAATTCTTATAGAATTTGGACCTTCATTTCCAAAGTAAAGATTTCCCTTTGAAGGATCTTTTTTTAAATTATCTCGTGCAGCTATTTTTTTATACTCTCTGGAATATTTTTTCAAAACACTTCTTTTGATTTTACCATTTTTTTTGTGAAAGTTTGTTTTGGGAAATTTTTTTTGTAATTCCTCAACTGATGGATTGACTGGAGGAATAACATTAACTTGAAAAGAGACAGAATACCCCTCATATGTTGTTGTCTGCTGATTCCATACCGCAACTGCTGAACGAGCTTGTCGATAGGATCTATCATTCACAGTATAAACATTAGCAACAATAACTATAGTTTTATCTTCTTCATTTACTTTTACAGCAAAATTTTCTCCATTTTTATCAATAAAAACAATAGGTGCATTTGCAGCATAACTATATGGGCTCAAAAAAGGTATTTCATTCATCTTTGAGTCAATACTTAAGAACTTCCCAATTCTACTATCATATATCCTCGCACCAAAATCATAGGCATTCCCCTCGCCATAAATATCATCTTCTTTCTCGGCACCATTAAACCCAAACCGATACCCATTTTCGGGGGATGTTCTGCCTTCCATTGGGGAGCCGAAGGGGTAATAATCTAATCGTAATTTTTGATCGTTCTCATTTTTTTGGGTATCTCCAAAAAAAGTGTTGTGCGAAAATGCTACGTTCAGGTTTTGGCAATATGTGGAATTTTGGTGTGTCATTGTATACAAATATACATCATTTTCTTTTTTTCTGCAGCAAAAAAAAGAAACAAAAAAGTGCCGCCACGCAACACATAATCTAAAAATCAGCTCATTTCCGCTGTTTTCGCAAAATGCCCTTTTGAAATGTTTATTCATTACAATTTCTGTGATACATGGGCAAGCTGCGAAAACGACGCTCCATTTTCACGATTTTTTACGATTCCTTAGTTAAGTGGCAAAGTAAACAGCATCGGTGGTGTTTCAAATTTCTCATCAAAGTTGGGGTGCGACTTAGAGTCGCGCCCCAACTTTGATGAGAAATTCCCGCACACTCAGATTCCGGGAAAATGTAAAGGGGCACTGTTGGTAACACATACAATTTCCTGAACTGAGACTTTCATAACATGTACCAAAAATAGACACAAAAAAAACTGTGTAAACAAAAAACGAATTGAAATTTTATTTTTCATCTCGTTTTTTTTTTAACTTTTAGAGTAAAAAGCTATTTCTTCTGAAAATGCCTATATATTATCTTTTCCGATTATTCGGAAAGTTTGTGTAGATAAGCGGTTCCACAGTGAACTCCAGCAGGGAATAGGCAGTTCTATAGTAAAACTAAGAACGATAAAATTTAATTTGATAAAAAAATATTAATAGAATAATAAAAATTATTGTCAGTAACAATATTCCGAATAATGGCCATATTTTTATATAAAATGGCTTTTCAAATAACCTAACCCACTCAAAATAACCACTTTCAAATTGACTCTCATCAAGAATATCAAAATCTGTAATAGTCCCCTCTCGAAGATAATTTCGAATTATTAAATATTTATTTCCGCCTTCATTTGTCTTTATTTTTACAAATAACTGTTCATCATTATACGAATAACTAATTATTGTTTTCACAAAAACATTATCTGTTTTATAATAAGAACTACCACCTAATGGAAATAAATTATTAGCATTTATAATTGGATATTTTTCTGTTTTATCATAGATATGATAATCTGCTTCATACCATTTAATTTCAAATCCAAATGGTAAATCAGCAGCAAAAAATGGTAAAACATTCCTATCATAAAGTGAAGCTCTATATTCAAATATTCCAAGAGTTGAAAAGCTAATTATAAATAATATAAATAATAATATAAACTTAAACTGTTTCAAATAATTCATATTATTTAGTTTGATATAGGAATTGGATTGCCACTTTTATCTGTTGAATAACCCGAATTATCAAAGGATTCTGACCATGAATATGCATTATAATCATAAGGTGTACCACCGAACTCCGCATTAAGTCCATAATTATCATCATTACCTTTTATATATGTTTCCGCTGAATTTGGATCAACAAAACCTTTATCATCCACAGTATATCTTGTTGTACATGTTTCAGCATTACATGTAGTTTGGTAATTTACCGTCATCTTTCCAAGATGAAATGTTACATCAAAATCCTCATACGTCATATTAACTATTAAACTGCCTTTACTCGCAGCTGGGGCAGAGGTTTCACCGCTTTCAATATTTTTTCTATATAAGCTAATATCTGAAGAATTTCTAATAGCATCTTTAGTTTTGGGTCCAAGCTCGACAGATTCTCCATCTCCTCGATAATAATGATCTGCTGCTTCTACGTTATTATCTACAACGACATCACCATTTTCATTACGTTTAGGGTTATATTTAACAATATTATAAACCTCAATTGCAAATTCAACAACAACCTCAGATGCTTTATATATTTGAATTACAGTATTATATGCTTCCTTCAATTTATTCAAATAATCTTCAAACTCAAGTCCCTCCAGCTCAACACCATCAATAACCCTATTTTCACTAAAAGCATATGGAGAGTTATGAGGGTATTCAGCCGCCAATGGATCAACACTAAAAAACCTCCCTAACCTATTATCAGAAATTCTGTATTTAAAGAAAGAAGCGTTTCCTTCGCCGTACAACTCGTTTTCAGTTTCTTGCCCTTGGAAGCCGAACCGATATTTCTCTGTATTAAAACTACGTCCTTGCATGGTCATGCCGAAAGGGTAATAATCCTGTGCAGAATACATATACACAAAACAAAAATCGGATAATATGGTGGTACTAAGTGTAAACATTACATTGCAATGTACAAAAAAACAAGACATCGATTATAAAAAAAGGCAAAAAAAAAGCCCCAACTACTTTCGTAATTGAGGCTTATAAAAAATTGGCGGCGACCTACTCTCCCACAAGACGCAGTACCATCGGCGCAAGCAGTCTTAACTTCTCTGTTCGGAATGGGAAGAGGTGGAACCCTGCTGCAATAGCCACCT
>JAQICB010000131.1 GCA_027858745.1 Bacteroidales bacterium | reverse complement strand
GAATTTTTGCTTACAGCTTTCTTCGTCCGGGTATTGTGTTATAAATTCTATTAGATTCATAATATATGTTTTTTTGCAAAGATAATAAAATTAGGTTAATATACGGATAATCATAATTTATTAATATACAAGCATATGAAAAAATCAATTACCAAACCATAACACCAGGATATACATTTGTTCCTTCAAGTATAATCTTGAGTGATGTGCAAAGCAACAAAACAACAATAAATTTCACGTCACATATAACAACAAATGTTACTGACATTAATAAATGTAAAATTTCAATATTCCCAAATCCAACAAATGGCAAAATTCATATTACGTCGGAAGAACAAATCTGCCACATTGCACTTTACAATAGCAATGGAAGTAAAATAGTATCTCAAGAACTTAATGCTACGAATTACACATTAAATATCATTCATATACCCAAAGGGGTTTTTCTCATAGCAGTTACAACAAGTAACCAAATTATTACAAGAGAAGTTGTGAAGGAATAGTACGAATAACTGCTACATCAATTAAGCTAAGGCACATCAATCCTAAATATTAAGACGTAGACTCACTGAAACAAACAATTTTTCTGCGTTAAATTATTTCACAATATCTCGCTATTATTCAATAATTTGCCTTAATAAACAACTTGTATTATACCAAGCTTTTCTTTGTTAAGGAAACATAAGGTTTTTTTTGAGCACCTATTTTTGTAATGTGTATTCAATAAGCGATCGAACTTTATCCGATAACGAATCATAAGTGTGATTTTCGGGATATACCGGTGTGAGAACTTCTATTTGTATTTTGCGAAATGGTCGGGGAATAATTCTACCTCGCGGCATAGCTTCATATGCTCCGTTAATAGATACAGGTACAATTGGAACATTCAATTCGCGACTCAAAATCGCAAATGTTTTTTTAAAATCACCTAATTGACCATCGGATGATCGTGTGCCTTCGGGAAATATTATAAGGTTCTTTTTTCGTCGCAACACTTCTGCCATTTTTTGAATAGATTCTTTTAAATTATGATTCAAATCCATAATTATAATATTGTTTCTGTTTGCCAGAAATTTCAGGAATGGATTACGAATATGCTTCTCTTTTGCATAGAAAAACGTTTTACTCATTTGGGTAAATTTAAGATTTGATGCCACAAATAATCCATCGAGAAAACTTTGATGATTTGCCACAATTATACAGGGTTCTTTAGGAATATTTACCTTTCCTTTACTCTTGTATCTAAAAAATAATTTGAAAAATAATTGTGAAATTTTAACCGTAATATTGCTCGTAATCCAAGTTGCCGGCAATTTTACCGTAATTTTTTGTTTCAGAATATCAGACCAATTTATTTTTTCAAAGACTGTGTGCTTTTTATGTTCATGTATGTACTCGCTTAATTGTAACACATTTTCAAACTTCGTAAGCTGTTCCATTTCTATCGAAACACCAAAAGAGGTTTCTATAAAAACCTGAAGACCAACACGCTCAAGTGAATCTAAACCGACATTCATTATCAGATTGTCGCTTGGTAGAATGGGCATCTTTTTTTCTTCTTCTAAATATTGTGTGAGAATTTTATATTCTTGGAGTGAAATATCTTCGTGCTGTTCAACATTTTTTTGTTTTTCTTCAACAATTGAGGATAACAAAAACCTTTTTATTTTCCCTAAACGTGTTCGCGGCAATTCTGTTTCTAACACCGATATTTGCATAATCATCTTATAGGGAGCAACTGTTTGATTGTATTGTTGCAGCACATCCCATGTAAGGTAATGTTCTATATTGGTAATATGCATTTGCTGAACCTGTTGTTTGTTTGGTACAACCATGGCTCTAATTTTATCGCCATCCTGAAACACAGCTACTTCTTGTATGACCGGAGAAATTGAAGCCAATTTTTCTTCTAATTCGCTTGGATTTAAATTTTTACCGTTCGAGAGTATTATAATCTCTTTTTTTCGTCCCGTTATATTAATATATCCCTCATCGTCAATAAACCCTAAATCACCGGTATAAAGCCAACCATCTTTCAGAACTTCGGCTGTTTCTTTTGGTTTCTCGTAGTAAGCTTGCATAATATTCGGTCCGCTTACCACTATTTCTCCATCACGTATTTCTGCTTGTACACAGGATAGAAGAAAGCCCGGAGCGCCAATTTTCACTTTCCCCGGATGTGTAAACGAAATCATAGGTGCTGCTTCGGTAAGTCCATATCCGTCAAGAATTTCGAAACCTAATGTGCGGTAGTCTTTTGATACTTTGGGGTCAATTGCAGCACCGCCTGAAACCATATATTTGATACTTCCACCAAATTTTTTTTGTACCGAGGCAAAAACATTTCGTGAAAAACCTAAAGAATTAACTTTTTGAGCAAGAGCAAATAAAGACCTGGCAATAAAACTTTGTGTTATTTTATCCATAATCCCCTTATGAATAGCAGAATACAAACGAGGGACACCAATTACCATTGTTATTTTATTATCCTTGAGTGTTGTTATAATATCTTCCGAAGCCATAGATGGAGATATTGCTATCATACTTCCAATGGACAAGGGAATAATGATTGTTCCAAGTAAAGGAAGAATATGATGAGCCGGAAGTAACATTAACACTCTATCTGATGGAGTATAAATTTGAATATCTTTGCAAACTGAATCAACATTGGCTTGCAGATTTTTAAACGAAAGCATTACGCCTTTTGCACTGCCGGTTGTTCCACTCGTGTATATTATAACTGCGGTAGATTCGGGATTTGTGCCAAACTCAAGTTCTTCTGAAATATTACTTGACTGAGGAGCTTGATTATCAAGAATAATAATTTCGGGCGTATAATCACAAGTCGAAAGAGCTTCGTCAACTATTGATTTACGGGCCGAAGAACAAAAAATTACTGAAGGTGTGCAGTCGTTAATTATATATTGAAGATCTTCTGCAACCGATAAAAAATCTACGGGAACAGGTATAAGACCCGCTTTCCAAGTACCTAAAAAAGCATATATCCACTCTTCACGATTTTCACTAAAAATAAGGGCTCTCCCCTCTTTTGACTGTAAATAATCGGAAAAATTATGTGTCTTTTGAATTAAATCACTATAACTTACACTCTTTTCTCCAACACGCAAAGCAAGCTTGCTACTCGATTGTAATTTCATCCTTTTTAATTTTAACAGTACAAAAATACTTTTTTTTGCATTAATAAAAACACTCTGTGTATAAATTTTTATCCACCAACACCATGCTTAATTTATTAAAAAAAATGCAAACCAAATACTTACAACTATTCAAAACACTATAAAAACATGTTGTATTTTGACAATAATACCTATATAACCTTACAACCTGAGTTCGACGTAATTTTTCGAGTTCAGGTTTACAAAAAAAGATTACCATCTTGTATTTAAAATAGAAAAATTAAGAATTATTATATGTGGAAAAATCAAAAAAATCACGAGCAGGAATTACATGCTTTAAGTCAAGGTGCTTCAGAAAGAAACCAAAAAAGGGTATAGATAAAATTCGTGTTTTATCCCGACTATTTTCATACTCAAACCAATCGCTTAATTCAACAACATTTGCACTTAGGGATTTTTTAGAACTATGGTATAAAATAGTATTATTAATATCAAATGCTGATATTTTAATTTTAAATGGTAATTTTTTAATATATTTTTTGAGATTAAAAATTGGTCTAAAATAATCAAATAAATAATTCACGTTTTTATAGGCAAATAACATATTGTCACACAAAAAACAATGAGCCGCTTTAATTTTTCCAAAATAAATTTCCTGTGTATTAATTATTTTATTACAGTGAGTGCAATACATTTTTATCGGTTTCTCTGTCCGCATAAACATGTCTGCAACCAATTTTTGACGAAAAGCTGAAAAACCAAGAGCCACTTTCAACATCCATAATTGTAATATAACCAAAGCTATAAATACAAACTGAAACAAAAAGGAAATACTCGATTCAAAAATAAACCCATCGTAAAAACCATGTGCAAAGGCAGCCAAAACAATAGAAAGCACAATACCCAGATAATTTTTATGAATACGTTTGTGGATATAAAAAGCTATACCCATGTACCCCGAAAACGACAAATGACCTAAAGTTGAAAAAATAGAACGCTGGAATAATAACGAAAACGGTTGTTCAGAATCCATTGCGTAAAATATATTCTCTATTACAGAAAAACCTAATGAAATAGCCGATATATATAATATGCCATCAACAATTTCATTAAAATTTTTCTTTATAAACGGATACACAGATAGTAAGGTAAGAAATTTTGCTGATTCTTCGATTAATCCAATTTTTATAATTGCATCAAGAAAATTTTCCTGTACATCAAAAAACACGTATATAAAAGATGCATACACAATGGAGAGAATACCACCACATACTGCAACAAGAAATAATGCAATAAAAGGTTCTTTTTCATATATATCGTAACTTCTAATTTTGATTAAATATCCAATTCATATCAACGAAGCTACTATACTTATAACCTGAGTTCGATATAATTTTTTAGGTTCAGAACGCTTATAAATAGTGAGGTTCAATCAAAAATAATGAAATAATAACGGGTTATTTTAAATTATTTTTGAGCTGAAGATGGCTGT
>JAQICB010000127.1 GCA_027858745.1 Bacteroidales bacterium | reverse complement strand
ACCGTACGGTTATTATAGTAGTATTCTGCAACAAAACGAGATGTTTGTGTTTTTCCAAGTCGGTAATAGGTTTCACCTTTTACAAAATTATAGAGGAAATCATCCGAAAAACTAAAAATACCATAATTATACACAATATCAGTATGCGTGTCAGGATTAACATACCGAAAAGCAGTATGCCCAAATTGTGCATACACATCTTTACCCGGTTCGCAAGTAAGAACAGAAAGACTAGCCTGCGATTGTGCATCTGCATTCAGTAAATGAAATGATATAAAAATGAGAGAAAGAATGATTTTTTTCATTGTAATGTTGTTTTGAAAAACAAATATAGATGTAAAAACAGAAATAAAATAAAAATCCGCAAAAATATATAGGGGAAAAGCTCCCTGTAATTGTTCATATAATTGCAGAGAATAATTCTATTAATTAGATTATTGTTTTTATAAAATAAAATGTATTTTTGTAATCTTGATAAAAAAACAGTAAAATTTTTACGCATAATATATTGAACTAAATTATAACGTTATGAAACATTTACAAACTACCGGAATTTTACAACAATTTCTTAAAAGAATGTCATTGCTTACTGCCATGCTTTCTTTATTTGTGTTAACGGGAAACACACAAAATTATCCGTTCCCGCAAAATTATGAGTATCCGTATGGTAACATTTATACTGGCAATGTGGAAAGTCAAATTCAAAGTTTGTATAACACGTGGGAAACAGCATATTATGTTGAAGGAACTGCAAATGGTCAAGAAATGGCGAGGATTAAATTTGTCCAAGAAAATGAAAATGGAACAAATTCTGTGTCTGAGGGTGTTGCCTATGGTATGTTGATTTTTGTGTATACTGATAATTCAAGTAATAATACACAAGATAAGTTTAATAGATTATGGCGTTACTATAAATATAACAGTAACAGTAATGGGGTAATGAACTGGAAAGTAAATGCGTTTACAGGACAAGTTACTGCAGGTTCGGGTAATGCAAATGGTGCTACTGATGCCGAGCTTGATGCTGCACAAGCACTTTTAATGGCCCATAAACAGTGGGGGAGTGCTGGTGATATTAATTATCTACAAGAAGCAAAAAGTCTTATTTATTCAATTTATAATTATGAGGTGAATTCAAACCTTATGTTAAAACCGGGGGATGCGTTTGATGATTACAAAAACCCATGTTATTTTATTACAAATGCAATGCAGTTATTTGCAGAAGTGGATGCGAGCGAAGGTTGGAATACAGGTCAAAATTGGGAAACTGTAATTACCAATTCATATAACTTTATGGCAAGTGTTGCTAATGGTAGTACTGGTTTAATACCTGATTGGGCACATAATGATGGATCATATATTGATGGTGTAATCAACTCAAAATTCGAATCATATTTTGGGTATGATGCAATTCGTATACCATGGCGTTTAGCTCAGGCATATGCATGGTATGGTCATACTCAAGCTCACGATTTAGCATATGATATTACAAATTGGGTAAGTGGAGCTTATTCAAGCCCTGCTGGGATTTTGGATGGCTATCATTTAGATGGATCTCCTCTTAGTGGTGAGATGGGAAGCTGGGGAACCGGTTCGAATGCTTGTTTTAAAGGAGGTTTAAGTATGGGTTCGATGGTAGATGACGATTTTTCTACATATATGTCTAAATGTTGGGAAAATGGATCTGTTCCCGATGTTTTCGGAGCGGCATATTATACTCGAACAACACAATTAATATTTATGTTAGTGTTGACGGGTAATATGCCAAATTTTTGGGATATGAAACCTGTGCCAGAATTAGCGGAGACAAATGCTGATGGTAATCAAGTTATTCTTGAGTTCAGTAAAGACTTAACGTCAACAACGTCAACAACAGGTTGGGTAGTTACAACATATCCTGATGAAACATTTACCGGAGGAACAACAATTTCAGCTTCTAGTGTTTCTGTAAGTGGAACAACTGTTACTTTAACATTAGCATCTGATATTTCTGAACCGTATACTTTTGTTTCGTATAGCGGAAACTCAATAGTTTCAAGTTCTGATGGTATTGCAGCTGACGCATTTACTGATTTTGAAGTTACAAACAAAATTACAAATATGGAACCGTACCCAATTCAACGGTTTACAGATGTATTGGGGACAACTATTAAAATAGTGTGGAGTAAAGAAATTGATCCGGCTTCACTTGATGTGACAGATTTCTCATTTACGGTAAATGGAACAACAGTTACTCTCAATAGCATTGAAGTAGATGCTGATGATGCAACAATTACAAATCTTGCAATTGACGGTGGTACTATTACAACATCAGTAGATGAATTATTATTAACATTTGCCGGAGGGTCAATTACTGGAACATCGAGTTCAAATACAGCGAAAGCATTTACTGATGCTGAGGTGCAAAACTTCTATATGAGTGTTGATTGTTATATGATTAGTGATTTTGCTGTTACGCAGAACCTTTCGTTACTTGCAGATGGAGGAGCTTCTTGGACTATAGCCGATCCGGATCCTGAGGATGCATCAAATGCTGTAGGACATTATTCTCCTGCTGGAGCGCAATATGAAAAAGCTATAGGGACATTCGCTGATCCAACGGATTTTCAAAATGCAATATTTACAGATGATGCAACTTTGAGCTGTAGAGTCTATGTTGTTTCTAATACTGCAAGTGAAGGTTTGTTTTTCCGTATAGCAAATAGTATACTTTCTACAAGTGGTAGTTATTGGGATGATGAAACGAAGGATATTACAATTCCTTATAGTGATTTAACAACAGGTGCTTGGGTGGATGTTGAAGTATCTATTCCGCCGCCAACAGTTGGTCATGACTATGATTTTTTAACTTTCACAGGAACAAATGGTAATGATGCTTCAGGTTCTTCAATAGAATTTTATATTGATGATATAGAAATTTGTCCTCCTGCTCCAACTGTGAGTTTTGAAAATGGTAAGGTGTTGTACGATGGTTCAAAAGTTGAAATTCGTTTCAGCACAGCAATGCAAGTTCCAACAAATCTTACTGCTGTAACAATAAAAGTTGGAGGAACAGCTGTTGCTGTTACCGAAATTGCAGCCAAACAAGGAGATGCAACAACCTTAGTGTTTACCTTAGAAACTGCAGTGAGTAATGCAGCATCTGTTGTAACTGCTACTGCAGGAACTACCCTTACTTCAGCTGATGGACGTGCAAACGAAGCATTTACAAACGAAGAGCTTGCAAATCTATATGGTATTACAGTTACAACTGGTTGGCGTGATGATTTTGCATCATCTACAGATTATGTTACAGAAAATGTTGGTGGTGATTTTACTATCGAAGAAACAGTAACAGATCCTGGTTATTTATCAGTGACTTTTGATGGTTCTGAAGCATGGAGTGGTCTGTCAATTCAAACATATGTTGACAACATTGATGCGACAAAAGAAGTAATGGATCTAACAAGTAGAGAATTAGTTGAATTTAAATATAGAATTAATGGAACAGTTCCTTCTAATTTATATTTTCGTGTTGATTTTAAAGATTTAATTAATTGTTATGATCAAGAATATGCGAGTGATGCAATGTCATGGCAAACATTGAGCCCAAGTACAGATTGGCAAACAGTTACATTTGATGTAAGTTCAATAATGTATAATCAATATACATTTGAACCTAGTATCGTAGATATTGATAAAACAAACATTTATCAATCAATGATGTATTTTATTACTGATAAAGGAGATGCTGCAAACAGTAATACTCCGACAAACCTTGATGGTATTATAGAATTCGATTACATTTCAATAGGTTCAGCATTATACCTTTCTAATGTTACAGAAGAAGTTGAAGAAGGTGGAGATGTTAATGCAACAAGTAGTGCTGATGGACAGATTTATATAGTACCACAAGGTACAACTCCAATGCTTTCTGCATTACAAGAAGCTGTTTTTGATGGTCTTGGTGTAGTTGTTGATGCAACGGCTGATGTTGAAGAAACAATTACATTGGTAAATACTGATGGTGATGATTTAAAAGCAGGATACTATCAAGCATATGCATATGATCCAACTGCTGGAGCTATTTCCGCAAAAGTCGGAATTGATATTCTCGATGTTACCGCACCAATTATTACTGATTACAGTTCAGGTGATTTTGCATCAAATGCAACTGTTTCTGTAACAGTTAATGAGGATGCTATGGTATATATGATTCCAACTACCGGCGTAGATATCACAAGTTGGGCAGATATTGTTAATAATCAACTTTATAATTTCACTGTTGCAGCTGATATTTCAACAGCAATTAATTTGAGTGAGGTTACAACTGTGGGGGTTGGTGATGAGTTCGTGTTTATCGCTCTTGACTATGCAACGCCAATTAAAAACATTTCTAATCCAACAACTACGGCGGTAACGGTAATAAATCCTGCCTTAACAATGACTGTTTCTCCTGTTGGTGAAGTTGAGGTTGGTGACCCGATAACGGTTACACCAAGTCGTCCGGCAATGGCATATCTTGTGCTAAGTTCGGTATTGGTTCAAACGGATGCTGATTTAACCGGTAATGCGGTTGCGTCGGTTGATGTAACTGCTACTTCTGGTAATATTGTTACAACGGGTATTGCCGAAGGTGAATATTATGTATATGTAAGTGATGGTACCGATATTGTTGGTCCTTCTCAAAAAATTATAATGATAATTTCTAATATTCCTGTTGAATCAATAAGTGCATTGTCTCCGGTTTCTGTAGAAAAAGATGCCACAGAAGATGTGCTTGTTTCATTTACTCCGGGTGATGCAACATCAAAAGCAATAGATTTAACTTTTGATTCCGGTATTATTGATGTGGTATATGATGAAATAACTACCACGCTTGCAATTACAGGGGTAACAGTAGTGTCAACACCAACTCAGCTTACGTTAACATCTGTTCCTGATGGTGCAACAACTACTATTTCTGTTACGGTAACATGTCCTACAGTAGCTCCAACATCAACAGAGGTTCCGAATGTAACTACCTGTTCTGATAGTCCAAATCCATTGCTTGCAACATTTGCAGGTGCTGAAGAAGCTGTGTGGTATGAAAGTAGTACTGCAACAACACCATTATTTACGGGTAATACATTTGCTCATGGTGAAACTTCCGGTGTACATACATATTATGTTGCTAAAATGGACGGATGTGAAAGTTCTGATCGTGTGGCTGTTGATTTATCTATTAATGCAACCCCTCAACCGACAATCACTGCACCAGCTTCAATATGTGATAATGAAGCATCTGTTACATTGACTGCATCTCCAACCGGAGGTTCATGGTCGGGAGCTGTAACGTCTGCGGTTTTTGATCCCGCAACTGCTACATTAGGAGATAATGATGTTACGTATACTCTTACGCAAGGTGGTTGTACGGGTGAAGCAACAGCTACTATTACGGTTAATGCGGCACCAACAATTACATCAAGTGGTATGCCAACAGAAATATGTAAAAATGATGATCCTATTGTATTGGCTTCGTATGTGACACCAAATGATGGAACGTTTACTTTAGGTGCGACTCCTATTACTGAATTTAATCCTGCAACACAAACAACAGGAAATAAAACAATAAATTATGTTGTATCGAATGCTGAAGGTTGTGATGCTACAGAATCTTTTACAATAAATGTAAAAGCTGTTCCAGACGCTTCTTTAACTGGTGTTCCGGCAACTATATGTGAAGGCGAACCGAGTTTAAATCTAGTAGATTATACTTCGGTATCAACAGGTACATTTAGTGATAATCTTGCAAACGTATCTGGTTCTACATTTACACCATCTAATGTGGGGTCTTCTACAATAACTCATACAGTTACTTCAAATGGTTGTACCGGTGTGGCTACTGCATCAATTACAGTTAATCCTTTACCACAAATCGATGCTATAGCTGATTTATGTTCTAATGGTAATCCGGTTACATTATCGGCGACACCAGCTACAGGAACATGGTTAGGAACCGGAGTAACCGGAGATTCTTTTGACCCTGCAACTGCAGGTCAAGGTACACATACTATTTCCTATGTTGTTGATGGTTGTGAAAATACTAGTGATGTTGTTGTAAACCATGCAACTCCCCCAACGGTGAATAATGTAACTGTTGAAGAAGGAACTACAGTTGAAGACTTTGTTGCAACTGGTGCTACTGATTATATTACGTGGTATGATGATGCTATGGTAATCTTAGATGAAGGTGTTACTTTATACACTTCAACTGATAATACCGCTGTAGGTACTGATGGTACGGTGTATACATATTATGTTACCAATACGGTAAACGGATGTGAAAGTAATCCCGTTACGGTGACATTAACGGTTTCTTCATGTACAGTTGGTGCACCAACAGATGTTAGTGCTCCTGAAACATGTGATGGAGATGCAATTCCAACATTAACTGCTACAGGTACTGAGTTGTCATGGTATGATGCAGATGGTGTGTTTATTGAAAAAGTTGATGTGTTTGATCCATCATCACATATTTCGGGTTCTGGCACATATACTTTTAAAGTGTCTCAAACAGATGGTTGTGAGGGAACTCAAGCAACTACTACTGTAACGGTGAATGCATTACCAAGTGCTCCAACAGTAACTAATGCATCTATATGTGAAGGTGTAGCAGCCGGAACATTATCAGCTGAGGGAACAAATGTTGAATGGGAAGATGATCTTGGAACAAATGTAGAAAGTGGCGCAACATATACTCCTTCTGATGTTGCTGTAGGTATATATTCGTATTATGCGAAATCTGTGAGTGCACAAGGCTGTGAGTCTGCATTAACTGAAGCTACATATACAATAAAAGCAACACCGGTAGAACCTTCTGTTGATCCTGAAACGGCATGTGAAGGAGAACCGGTACCATCGTTAGATGTTATTTCGGGTAGTAATATTAAATGGTATGACGCTGAAACAGCAACAGTGTCTATAGTTACGGGAGCTTCATATATGTCTCCTGAAACTGCTCCTAATACATATACTTATTATGCAACGCAAACAGTGAATTCATGTGAGTCTGATAAAATTGGAGTAAGTCTTACAATTTTTGAAATACCAGAAGTAACTATATCTGCTGATGCTTCAATTTGTATAGATGCTGCTCCTATCAGTATTTCAACTACTCCGGCAGGAGGTACATTAAGTGGAACAGGAGTCTTTGATGCAACTGCAACATTTGATCCTTCTCTTGCGTCAAGTGGTTTACAAACAATAACATTTGATTATACAAGTACTGATGGATGTTCGAATTCTGCAACACATGATATTGATGTTATTGAAACAACATCTCCAACGGTTACTGGTACGTTATCAATTTTAATTGATGAAACAATACCAACCTTAACTGCGACAGGAGGTGCTTCATATACTTGGTACAATGAAGATATGTCTTCAGTTATTAAAAGTACTGCAACATATGCACCTGAGGTTGATAATACAGTTGCAGGAGAATATACGTATCAAGTAACTAATACAGATAATACCTGTGAAAGTGCACCTACTCAGGTTATATTTACTGTTTCTGCATGTTCAACACCGGCACCAACTGTAACGAATGCTACTATGTGTGTAGATGAAACGGTACCTGAATTAACAGCTTCCGGTACGACTATTCTCTGGTATAATGAAGCTGGTACACAAGTTGGAACCGGCACGTCATTTACACCTACTACTATTACCGCTGCGGGAACATATAATTTTTATGCATCTCAAACAGTTGATTGTGAAAGTTCGAAAACCAAAGCTACTCTTACAGTGAATGCATTACCGTCTATTACTATGACAGCAGTGCCTGCACTTTGTTCTGATTCAGATCCGCTTGCATTAGGTCCATATGCTACACCTACCGGTGGAGAATGGGCAGGAAATGGTGTTAGTGTTGGCTCTAATACATTTACTCCTGAAGCTTCATTAGATGGTACAGTTAATCTTACCTATACATACCTTAATGCAACAACAGGTTGTGAGAATTCAGCACAATCAACAATTCAGGTTACGCATGTTGCACCTCCTGTTATTACTAATACACCGGTGGTTGTAAGTGTTGATGTTACTCCTGAACCTTTTGTGGCAACAGGAACAACTATAAAATGGTATTCGGATCAGTCTTTATTGAATAATATAGCTAATGGAACAGAATATCAGGCTGATGCTCGTTCTACAGTTGGAGATTATAAATTCTATGCAACGCAAACTGTTAACTTGTGTGTTTCGGATGCTGTAACTGCAACATTATCGGTTACTGATTGTTTAACAGATTTACCGGTTGTGTCCGAAGCTAATTCTCAGATATGTGTTGGAGAAGCTATTCCTGCATTTAATGCTTCCGGAACATTGTTAACATGGTATGATGAATCGGGTACGGCTATTCATACCGGTACAACGTTTACTCCGGCAGTTGACAATACTGTTGCTGATGTCTATAATTATACAGTAACAAACACTGACGGTTGTGAAAGCTCTGAAGTGCCTGTATCGCT
Source organism: Bacteroidales bacterium (assembly GCA_027858745.1). Classification (GTDB taxonomy): domain Bacteria; phylum Bacteroidota; class Bacteroidia; order Bacteroidales; family UBA1715; genus JAQICB01. The sequence continues at coordinate 10,232 of JAQICB010000127.1, read as the reverse complement.
TACGGTGAATGCATTGCCAAATGTAACGTTCTCTGCGGTTACAGATTTATGTACAACTGATGCTGCAATTTCATTGAATGATAATACATCGCCTGATGGTGGTTTATATACCGGTGATTTAACAAGCGCAGATGTTGATCCGGCAATACTTTCGGTAGATTCATATACGGTGACATATACCTATGATAATGGTACATGTACAAACTCTGCGGAACAAACTTTCTCTATTAGTGATTGTAGCATTCCGGTTGAGTCTATTACGATAAACGGTACGGTTGAAATTACTACTGCACAAACACGACAATTGACTGTTCAGGTTTCTCCTGGAGGTGCAGCACAAACTGTTACATGGGTAGTGGATGACCCAACAGTTCTTGAAGTGAGTGCCGGAGGGTTAATTACTCCTCTTAAAGCTGGTAATACAACTTTATATGCTGTTGCAACTGATGGTAGTACTATACCATCTAATGTGTGTGCGGTGACAATTAATGAAGTAGTTGTTCCGGTAGAATCGGTTTTATTTAATAATTCTGAACCGCTTGAAATGAATGCTCTTGAGACATTAGATATTTCTCAATATGTTGAGATTAATCCTGCAACAGCAACCGATCCGGTAGTTACCTATTCTACCACGACGTCTAGTTATGCATCAATTGATGAGAGTACCGGTGTTGTTTCTGCAAATGATGTTTCGGTAAACAGAACAGCTTTATTTACGGTAACAGTTACTGCCGGTGGTGTAACAAAACAAGCAAATATTGAAGTTGCAATTAATAAACTGGCAAATCTTGTTCAAAGTATTGTTATTCCTTCTGAGTTGAATATTGAAGAGGGGGGTAGTGAAACGATTAGTGTGTCTTCTATTACATCAAATGCAGATGATCAAACGGTAACATGGTCTATTATTTCAGGAACGGGAGGAACGATAGATCCTTCTTCAGGAGATATTTTAGTGACTGGTTCTGCAGATGATCAATTTACTGTTATAGCTACTGCAAATGATGCAAGTGGTGTAACCTCTAACGAATGTGTTGTGACTGTTGTAGATCAAATTGTTCCGGTAACCTCTATTAGTTTAGATGTTACTACTGTTTCTCTTATGAAAGATGAAACACAAACAGTAACAATTACTTTCAATCCGGAAGAAACGACTGAAACTGCCTTGAATCCGGAAATCGGAACTGCTGGTGTTGTTTCTGTTACTCAATTGAGTGCGACACAATATCAAATAGAAGCATTGAAAGGTGGAACACAACAAGTTGTGTTTAGATCGACTGCGAACACCGCTATTTTTGCTTCAGTTTCTGTTACGGTTACAGAATTAGTTGAATCAATAGTTGTTTCTTCTGCAGGTAATGCAACTTCATTATTTGTTGATGAAACATTACAAATGTCTGCTGATGTATTACCAACAACAGCATCTGACCAATCAATAACATGGAGCTCGTCTGATGAAACTTTTGCAACAGTTTCTGCATCCGGTCTCGTAACTGCTCATCAAGAAGGTCCGGTGTCTATTATCGCAACTGCTGATGATGGTTCCGGTATTAGTGGCACATTCTACCTTTCTGTTATGAAAGTGGCGGTTTCTTCGATTAACTTGTCTGCGTCTGCTCTTGATATTGAGATTGGAAAAACTGAACAAGTGACATATGAGATATCTCCTGATAATGCGACATATGCTGGCGTTGATTTTTCAAGTTCTGATGAAACAGTTGCAACTGTTGACCAAAATGGCGTTATTACCGTTCTCAACAATACTGAAAATATCGATAAAACTGTTACCATAACAGTGACTTCGGTTGATGATCCTTCAATTTTTGAAACAGTTGAGGTTACGGTGATTGCTATTCAGGCTGATAAAGCGTATTTGCAATATTTATATGATCAATCATTTTTTGTAGATGCTCAAGTTGCAGATGGCGAAATTATTATAGGATACGCTCCCGGTCAAGTACCACGATTGACATATAATGAGTTTAATGACGCTTGGGCATATGCTCAAGATGTTTTGGATGATCAATTAGCTGTACCGGTAACTCAACAAATTGTTGATGATGCTGCTGATAGATTATATGAAGCAATACGTAGTATGGGGTACGATATTCAAAGTATCGATTCTGTCGATGAAGATGATGTTGTTGTATATCCAACAGTGTTTACATCTGAACTTACGGTTAAAGCTACCGAAATTGTAAAAGTGACGGTGTTTAACGCGCAAGCTCACATGCTTGATGTAATTCAAGGTGAAGGTCAATCCAGTGTAACTTTTACGGTTGATGATTATGCACAAGGTGTGTATTATTTGGTTATCCAAACAAAAACACAATCTGTTGTGAGAAAAGCAGTGAAATAAGATTGTTTTCTTATAAAATAAAAAAAAGGCGAATCAGTTTGGTTCGCCTTTTTTTGTTTTAATGATGTCAAGAATTTTCTTTTTTGTAATTTTGAAGCAAATAATGTACAATGATTGGAGTTCTTGGAATTAATCATACATCTGCCCCTATAGAAGTGCGCGAACGATTTTCAATTTCTGATGATGAAATTGCAGTGTTTGCTGATTTTTTATGTAAGCACAGTCATATTTCTTCTATTGTTGTTTTGTCTACTTGTAATCGGACAGAAATTTATTTTTCTCAATCTCAATTTGAGCTTAAACATGCTCATATTCTAGTCTATAATAGTTTGATGGCTTTTAAAACTATCGATTTTGATGCTGAACAGTATGTGTATTCTTATAATCAAGATGATGCTGTTGAGCATTTATTTACCGTAACATCAGGTATCGACTCTATGCTTATTGGTGAAGATCAAATAATCGGACAGGTGAAAGAAGCATACGAAATAGCAGAAAAATATTCTTTACCCGATGCAGTTTTAAAGCGTCTTTTTCAGAAATCATTAGAAGCCGGAAAGCGGGTGCGTACCGAAACAGCAATTACAACAGGCTGTACTTCTATTAGCTTTTTAGCTGTAGAAATGTGCGATTCAGTATGCACTGATTTATCCAAATTATCGGTCTTGCTTATTGGTACCGGTGATACCGGTAAATTAACTCTGCAAGCTTTGTATAAAAAAGGAGTTCGTGATTTGTATATTTCCAATAGGACTTACGAACATGCACTGCCCTTAGTTGAAAAATATGATGCTGAGTTTGTGCCTATAAATCAGATTGACTCGTATATTGAGCAGGTTGATATTGTAATAACAGCGACTTCTTCATCATCATATATCATTACTTCAGACATGCTTCTTGAAAAGTCGCTGCAGTCATTACCAATTTTTGTAGATTTATCAGTTCCGCGAAATATTGATCTTGCTATCGATTCTATTTCCAAAGTAGAAATTATTGTGGTGGACGATCTTCAAAAAATTATAGACCGTAATAAAGAAAAACGCGAGGACTGTGTGGAACAAGCCTATGAGATAATTCAAGAAACGTGTGCTGCTTTTATGGATTGGTTTTCTTTTCGTGCCTTGCAGCCAACGATTCGTGCTATTGATTATCACTTAGAAAAAATATATTCTCGCGAATTAGCCACATATTCCCTTGGGAGTTCATCCGAAATTGTGCAGTCTGTTGATGATTTTTCTGCTAATTTGAGAAAAAAATATAAAAAAGAATTAATCAAAAATGTACGACAGATAACCAATAATGGTCGCAATGAATTGTATCTTCAGGTTATTAATGATCTTTTTAGACAACCAAAAACATCTCAATGAAACGTGATATAGTAATAGGATCCCGAGGTAGTAAATTAGCTTTATGGCAATCATATGAAGTCAAAGATCAGATTGAATCTCTTTTTCCGCATATTTCTGTTGCGGTCAAAATTATTCAAACCAAAGGAGATAAAATTCTTGATGTTTCGCTTTCGAAAATTGGCGATAAAAGTCTGTTTACAAAAGAAATTGAACATGAATTGTTAGATTCATCGGTAGATATTGCGGTACATAGTTTGAAAGATTTACCGACTGTTCTGCCGCAAGGCTTAATTATTGGTGCGGTTCTTCCCCGAGCCGAATATAGAGATGTATTGCTTGCTCGTGCACATACAAGCCTTTCGGAATTAACTGAGAATAATGTGGTGGGAACATCTTCTTTACGAAGAAGAGCTGGATTGTTAGCCTATAATCCAAAGCTGAAGGTTATTGATATTCGGGGAAATATCGACACACGCATTCAAAAAATGGAAGCCGGCTATTGCGATGCTATTATTATGGCTGCTGCGGGAGTTCATCGCTTAGGATTACATGATAAAATAACTGAAATTATAGATGAAAATATTATAGTTCCTGCTGTAAGTCAGGGGATTATTGCGGTAGAATGTCGAGAAAATGATGCAGGTTTGCAATCGCTGTTGCAATCTTTGAATCATGCTCAAACCTCTGTTTCTTCTGTGGCTGAACGCTCTTTTTTGCATGCTATGAAGGGGGGGTGTCAATTGCCTTTAGGTTGTATTAGTACAATAGATAATCAAACTATTTCTATGCATGCGTCAATAGCAACTATTGATGGAAAAGAATCAATAGAATTTTCTCTGTCTGGTTCGGTGAGTAATCCTAAGGACCTTGGAGAAAAATTGGCTCAGAAATTTTTCGATGCAGGTGCACAAAAGATACTTGATACAATTATATGAGTAAAGCAAAAGTAATTATCACTACCGGTAGTGTGGAAAGCTCCTTGTCTTTTGTGACCGAATCGGCATCTCAAGGCTTTCAAGTATATTCTTTTCCTATGATTCAGATAGTTTCAGCGGAAGAGTCTGCTTGCAAAAAAGAAATCTATTCTCAATTGTTTCTTTATGATTGGATACTGTTTACAAGTAGAAATGGAGTTAATTATTTTTTTGAAGAATTATATAATTTAACACAAACCTATGATATTCCTGCATCATGTAAACTGGCATGTGTGGGAAAAAAAACAGCGAATGTTTTGCATAATTATTCGAAAACCGCAGATTATATTTCACCGCATAATAATGCTCTCAATTTTGCTCAAGAATTAAATTCCTTATTTTTTGAATCTCAAGAAGATGATATTTGCATATTATTCCCAACCGGAAATTTAACAGATAATACCATTGCACAAAACATGTCTTCTCATGTAAGTGTTGAAAAAATTGTGGTGTACAATACAATTATTCCGCAGACGTATAATTCCGGTATTTTTGATTTGATAGTCTCCGACACATACGATTATATCGTATTTACCAGTCCTTCCTGTGTGTCTCATTTTGTGCAACTGTTTGCAGACACCCTGTCTCTTAATACTCTGAGAACAATTAGTATTGGTCAGTCTACTTCACGTCGCTTAGAAGATCATGCTATTCCCCACATTCAAGCACAAGAATATACAATGGATGGAATTCTTGCATTACTTAAATCATTGTAATAACCTGAGTTTGACGTAATTTTTCGAGTTCAGATTAGCTCCGCTGAGCTCGTCCTTTGTCCTCGGTTGATATAAAAAGCTGTTTATCAAGGCAAATTATTGAATAATAGCGAGCTATTGTGATATAATTTAACGCAGAAAAACTGTTTTTTATGCAAAGCATACTTTTCCCGCTTATAAATAGCCATCTTCAGCTCAAAAATAATTTAAAATAACCCGTTATTATTTCATTATTTTTGATTGAACCTCACTATTTATAAGCGTTCTGAACACAAAAAATTATATCGAACTCAGGTTATTAAAAAGAAGGAAGAATCTCAACCTTTGCAGTTCAAAAAAATGACGATTACTTCAAGTATTTATGTGCGATTTTTAATTGAGTAACCCCCTTTTTGTTTAAAAATCTGAATAAAATATTAGTTGTCGAACTGATGATCTCCTAGAATATATTGTGTTATGAAATATTCCATAATAATCGACCCGCACCGGTATAGGTTATTTTTTTATTGTCAAGAAGATAATTTACCACTTTTAAAATATCTTCTTCTCGAGCATCAATTTGTTGAATAATTTCATGGGTAGGGATAGATTCCTTTTGAGTGATTTTTTTGATTATTTCAAGAATATTGTCGAATTGAGTTTGAGATAGTCTGAGTTCGTTTCGTTTTCGACAGGTGTCGCAATTTCCACAACGAGTTTTATTTTTTTCACCAAAATAATCCAGGAGGAGTAAACTTCTACATTTTGATTCGTTTGTTACGTACTGTAGGAGTGCTTCTAATCTGTTTTTTTGACGTTCTTTGAGTATGTCATATTTTTCTTTCGAAATATAGAGCGTGTCCTGTGGTATTCGTTCCTCTGTATAGTATATAAGGGGATTTTGTTTTGCCTTATAATAACTAATAATACCAATTTTTGCGAGTGCTATTAAATATTTTGAAATAAGTTCTGTTTCTGCATTTACTTTTTTCCCAAGAAAATCTTCTGATATTGGAACGTATTCCGTGAAAATACCGGAGTAGGTTCTCAGTAACAATTTAATGAAAATATCAAAATTTGAATGTTCAATTTGAAATTTGTATAAGGAATTTCTATCTACAATAAATTTAACACGCGAACGTGTTTCGGCTGATTCGGAGACATAAAAATAGCCTTCTTCTTCAAGAATTTTAATGCTGTTGTGTGTTTTTATAATATCTAGTTTGTAGGTCTTGCAAAGTTCAGCAATAAAAAAGTCGTAGGCGTTACCTTTACCACTTCCCACCGGAATTTGATAATAATTTCCCAATGCTTCATATACATTTTTTATGTAGGCAATATCGGGGAATTTTTTTGTGAAATGGGTTTTTATTGATGTAATGTCGGTTTTGTTGAAAAGGAGCACGGCATATGATTCCTTGCCATCACGTCCGGCTCTGCCGGCTTCTTGAAAATATGCTTCGAGAGATTCAGGTAAATCATAATGCAAGACGAAACGAACATTTGGTTTGTCTATTCCCATACCAAAAGCATTGGTGCTCACCATTATGCCGTGTGGATTTTTCATCCACTGTTCTTGTTTGAGTTGGCGTGTTGAAGAATCTAGCCCGGCATGATAATAATCTGCTTTAAGTCCTTTTTGTATAAGGGCAGATGCAATTTCTTTTGTTTTTTTTCTCGTTCGCACATAAACTATTCCTGAACCTTTAATTTTATTGCAAATTGAAAGGATGAATCCCAGTTTGTCTTGCTTTTCTTTTACTAAATAAGTTAGGTTTTTACGCTCAAAACTTTTTGTGAGAACATTTTTTTTCTTGAATTGTAGTTTTTCTTGAATGTCTTCGACAACATCTGCTGTTGCTGTTGCCGTCAGTGCTAAAACAGGTGTGTTTGGTATTAATTCACGAATGGTTGCTATTTCAAGATATGATGGTCTAAAGTCGTACCCCCATTGGGAAATACAATGGGCTTCATCCACTGTTATTAAGTTAACATTCATGTGCTGAATTTTTTCTTTAAATTGTTGAGTTCCCAACCGTTCGGGTGAGATATACAAAAATTTAATTTCTCCATAAATGCAATTATCATAGGCAATGTCTATTTCGCGCCTACTCATTCCCGAATATATTGCAATAGCCTTGATTTTTTTTGCTTTTAGGTTGTCTACCTGATCTTTCATAAGTGCTATAAGAGGTGTTACCACAATACAAATCCCTTCTTTCATTAATGAGTATACTTGGAATGTGATTGATTTTCCTCCACCGGTTGGCATGAGACCGAGTGTGTCGTGTCCCTTATAAACACTTTGGATAATGTCAAGTTGGAGAGGTCTGAATTGTTTGTAGCCCCAATGCTTTAATAATGTCTGTTCAAATTGATTCATTCAATCCTTATTTTTGTATAAATATACATATTTTTTTTGATATATTTAATGTGTATTCGCCCTCAATTCCAATGTTAATAAATAGTTAAGTTTAATACTGCTATGTAAAATTAGTGTAAATATGTCGTATTTTTGTATTGTAATTAGTAATAACCTGAGTTCGACGTAATTTTTCGAGTTCAGGTTTATACAAAAAAAAGAGGCTGTTAAGTATGACAGCCTCTTTTTTTTGTTATACAATGAGTTTTAATTATCGAATCAGCATAACCGGTCCGAATGTGTCAAATCCTCCTTTTCCGTCAGAAATTCCTTTCCAGTATTCACCGTTCATAAATTGTGCTTCCACTTTCCAAATGTAGGTGTCCGATTTTAAAACTTTTCCGTTATATCGACCATCCCATTTCGGTAATTCCTTGTCTCTATCGGTTTCTTCATCCCATTGACCATACCATACAAGATTACCCCATAGATCATATACCCAAATTTTAAATGTTGCAAGGTTAAATCCCTTAGGTTGGAAATAGCGAACGCCATGAGCCGGATTCATCGGTGCAAACGCATTTGGTAGATATAGCCCGGTACGGATATCAACATAAATCTCGTCGGTATACGTGTTAGAGCATCCAAATTGGTTCGTTGCTGTCATTGAAATATCATGATATCCGTATTTGAATTTTTCTTTAATAACATCAAATCTGTTTTCGTATTCTTGAGTAAATATGGAATCATCGGCTCTTCCAAAATGCCAAGATGTAGTATATGGTATTTCAATTGCAATTAAACTGTCGTTTGGCCCATATTCTACTAATGAATCTTGAATAGTACTGTCTTGAAAGTATACTTCATATTCTGCTCCCGGTTTGCTCCACGAAAAGTGAGCTTTTGGATTTGGATACACATGAACAACCATTGTATCTTCGGAAACACATTCTTCAGGAGATGTTACTTGTACATAAATTGTATCAATCCCCGGTTCGTACCAATCTATATAGCGTGAATTTTCATATCTGAAATCTTTCACATATGATATTCTATCTCCTGTAATTTTCCACTCATATTCATTAGCTAAACTTGCATGTTCAATAGTGTAATACGATTCCATCGTATTTTCGCAGACATGGTAGTTTCCTAATATTTTTGAATCAGGCATTGGTGCCAAGTATATAGAATCCGAAATGAGTGTATTACATGTTTTATAGTCATCGTAAAATGAGAGAATTTCAACAGGCATATATCCGGTGCCGTATGATTCTATTACATATCCTGATATTGTAATGCTGTCAGTATACGATAATGAACCATTATTGATATATGGACTCGACCACGCAATCTGGTCGTTTGACTCTATACCAACAGTAACTTGTGAAGTTATGTCTGCAAACTCTCCGGCACAAATAGGTGTTTTGTCTATAACTCCTGGTTCCGGACGAGACTGAACAAAATATGTTGTACGATCTTCATCACTCCAACATTCAATGCCATTCCGAACTACTTTATATTTTGCTGTTATTGTGTTTCCTACTCCATCAGTTTTTAGTTTACCGGCATTCGGAGTAAATGTTTCTCCTGATGCCGAGTATTGACCTAACTGATACCATTCAACTTCTCCTTCCATTTGTGGATTAATTCTATAATCCGGTTCAAGATCTATTGCATATAAGGTTTCTATTTCATCACCTTCACAACTTCGTATATCATCTGAAATTCTTATTTCCGGTTGCTTAATAACATATACATACGCTTCTGTAATATTGCTGTAACATGATTTGCTACCTTCTGTAACAACTTTGCGAGTATAAAAGGTGTTTTCTCCAAGCTCTAGTATTTCTAAGTCCGGACGATATGATATGTTAAATTGTTTTAATAGATTTAGATTTTGATCTGCATACCATTCGGTATTTATTGCGTCTGAGTGTAATAGTGGTGAATATGTCGCACCCTCACAGATAGAGCTGCTTTGTGGCGTAAGTCTCGGTTCCGTCACCTCTCCAATAATCCTAAAACTTACTGTTCCTTCAGCTCCTTCACACTCGTCTACTGTTTGCGTTGCCTTATATTGCACATTACCCGCTTCTGCTATAACATGAGTATATGTATTTGTATAACTTGGCGTAATTGAAACTCCATTTTTATCATACCAGGTTATATTCTGTCCTGTTGCTTGAAGTACCGGATCATCATCATATATACATAGATTTTCTTGTGGATCTATTATCGGTGCGTCAGGAAGTGGTTTTATTGTATACTCTACTGGTGCTTTCTCACTCTCACAATCATTTACCGTTTCGGTTGCATACAAAGTGTACTCGCCCGGCATCGTTTTGTCTAAAGGTGTGTAACAGTCCTGATTTGTTTGTAATTTCGTTGTTGCATTCAAACTTCCATACCAATTAATATACCCTGTTGGATCCGCCGGAGTAGCACATACCGGTATGTTTGGTTTATTCAAACATATTTCTGCCGGTGTGGTTGTCG
>JAQICB010000124.1 GCA_027858745.1 Bacteroidales bacterium | reverse complement strand
GTTTCAAACGACGCTTTCAGTTTACTTGACATTGAACCAGTTGAACTTACAATCTGTCCTATATTTTTACTGACATCGTTGTCGGTTAGAAGCCATAACACATACATTTCTTTAGGTGGTGTAAGGTTTTGTGAAGCAGCCAGATTTTTTATGTCTACCTTTACCCGGTAGTTATTATTATCATCCTCTTTAACGGTTACGGTACCTTTAGCTGCCGGAACAACTGCCGACGATAGAAAGACTGCCCTGGTAGCACATGAACTAAACACGGATACCATCATCACCATTATTAAGGTGAGAATAATATTTCTTGATCTATTTGTATTTGTTTTCATTGTATCTATTTTTTTTAATATTTAAATAAGTATATTCAAATTTCTCAAATAGCGATCTGAATATCAACGGGAAGAACGTCTATTTTTGGGAGGTTTATCAATTACCTTATCTTTCCCCCCTACAATTTTAATCTTGGTTCTTGGAGTAAATAAAATTCCAACTACGGCTCCGGTCAAAGCTGCCATAAGCATGCTGACAATAAGGTTTCCGGTGTTATTTGATGTTTTCATGATGTTTGTTTTTATGTTGCAATTTTGCTTGTATTTAAATGTTTATCTGATAACTTAAATCATTACAGACCCTTAATTGCTGAACAACCTGACTCCTACTGTTGCCTGGTACCATATATTTTTATATCGCGGGATTGTTGATGTTCCGTCGCCTTTGTTGTTTTGAAGATCGATTCCTACCCTGGCCCCAAAAACAAATTGTTGGTAGTCCAGGTCAAATCCACCAACCATGCACAATGTATTTCTTCGAATATTGTCATTGTCAAATTCTTGTTCATCCTCAGTGCTCACGAACTCATTATCAAACTTGTTGGTTTCTTTTAATAAATATGAAAATTGAGGACCAGCCAGAATCGTTATAAAATTTGTAGGTTTTATAGCTACAAAAACAGGTAAATCGATAAAATTTGAGGTACGGCTGTATTTGTATTCGCTACCGAGAAAACTACCCGATCCTTTGTACCCTTTTTGAGAAAAAAGGAACTCTGGCTGAATGCCCAAATATTCTCCAATGGGTATAGACGCAAATACACCTCCGGCCCAACCAATTTTCGAGTTCGCGGTAAAATCTTCACCTTCTGTATCATATATGTTTGCTAAATTTGCGCCTATTTTTACGCCAAAGTGAATCATTTCTCTTGTGTCGTTAGTACTATTTTGGGCAATGCCAACATTTACCATCAATGCAAAAGCTATGATAATTAAAATTGTATGTTTAATCTGTTTCATTTTTTTGTTTTTTAATGCTGTTATTAAACTCTTCTGCCCCTAATAAGCCTTAACAATATTGCGACAAAAGCAATGAAAAGCAGAATGTGTACAACATTACCCAAATCCATGGCATAAAACCCAAAGGCCCAAAGAATAAGTAATACTACTGCGACGATGTATAGAAGATTGCTCATTGTATTAAGTTTTAGAAAGTTATTTTATTGAATAAATCAAAGGTGATGCATTTTGGAATAGAAAATGTTACATGGCAATGAGTGATTGTTACATATTTCACACCTATATTATTCCCAAAACTGTTTTTTTCGTTTCCTTTAAGTTGAAATTCATAGAATTGAACCTCTTAATCAGCTTATTTGAAGTTTATTCCATTATCTTTAGCGCATGAGAATATTTATGGTTTTGGTTTTATTCATGATTATTGCTGTAACAAACAGTGCCGGTGTTACCGAAAAGAATTCAGTAATTGAATCAACCTTTGATTTTTATAGTGAATTAACTTTAGCCAATCAGGGGCTTGACAGAGATGTTTTTGATCTTGCGATCAAGGGCTTAAACAAACTTAAAGTAGATGGAACAATCAAAAATCCAGATATTGTTACCATTGCCGACTATTCGCAATCGAGTAATAAAAAACGTTTGTATGTGATTGATTTAAAAAATAAGAAACTGTTGTACAATACTTATGTTGCTCATGGTCGGAATACAGGTGAGGAGTATGCTCGGTCGTTTTCGAATGTTGAAGGTTCGCACAAAAGCAGTTTGGGTTTTTTTGTTACTGATAAGCCAGTAATCGGCCCCAAAACAGGTTATTCGCTTATTCTTCGCGGTATTGAAAAAGGGTTCAACGACAATGCGCTGAAGCGCGAAATTATTGTGCATGGTGCCGATTATGCCTCTGAGGATTTCATCAAAAAACATGGGCGTTTAGGACGAAGTTATGGTTGCCCGGCGCTACCGCCAAATATAAACAAAGCAATTATTGAAACCATACAGGGAGGCACCTGCCTGTTTGTGTATACCCCTGACAATAAATACCTTTACAACTCAGAATTACTGAATTAACCCATAAATATCGGGAAGAAAATCAACTTTATTATTTAAAACAATTGCCGGTGAATAAATGATGAAAACCGGAACTTTTTCTGGTAGTTCATTATTTTTAGATTGAACATCTTTGGTTCCTCTTTTTAAGTTTTCGACATCAAGTTGCCCCGGAAGCAGACTCGTCGCAAGATCGATGGGGTTTTCCAGACGTATGCACCCATGACTCAAGAAACGGTATTTATTTGCAAATGCACTTTGATGACTTGTAGAGTGCAAATAAATACTGAATGGGTTTTGTAAATCGAATTTGAGTACACCCATAGCATTATTCGCTCCTGTTGCCTGACGAAAATAGTAGGGAAAGTTTTCAGAAGTGAAATTATCCCATATCAACACAGAATCGTTCACTATAATTCCCTCTGTATTAATTACTTCAAAATTATTTTTATTTAAATAGATTTTATCTTTTTGTACTTTGGGTAAAATTTCATTTACTGCAATAGAATGGGGTACGTACCAGTGCGGAAAAGTTACAATGCTTGTAATATAAGATGATATAGTAGGTGTTTGTGTGTATTTTCTACCGGCAACGGTTTTCATTGATAAGGTTAGCAATCCATTTCTATAGTATTTAGCCTGAGTTTCCGGAATATTTACAAGTATGTATTCAGCTTTTTGGTTTATTGTGATATACTTACTATAATTTAAAGCCAGAAGCACCAATTTGTATTTCAATGTATCGTTAGTGGTAATTGAATCGTTCAAATAATTCTTCAAAACCCAATAATCAGGATCCTTGCTTTCAAGACTTTTTATAAATGTTGAAACACTCACATTGTTTTGTGATTTTTGCAATAATTGATTAATGTACACTGAATCTCTGGACACGTTCACTTCATCATAGTCAAATTGAATACTGCCCTGTTGTAAATCTCTTAGAAAATTTAAAACCAACCCGGTCATCTCCTGATCAGTAAAATCTCTTAAACCCTTGTCGATACTTTTTTTGTTTAACAATAAACCCTGTAGCTTCTCGATCTGACTTTCATACGAAACAAAGCCAACACTTTTAGCCAATTTCATTTCAGCTAGCCATTCGTTTGCATTATTTATGTCGTTTTTCGATGAAACCCAAATAAGTGTTTTCTGATTGGCTTTGTAAAATTCTTGAACTATTGGATCAGAAGAAGTGATAATCATGGGCTCAAAAGAGGTAACCATCATGGATTCAGCAGAAGTAATTACGATGGGAGTGGTTTGCTTTTCACAAGCAAAGGCAAATAAACAACTAAATATAAATAATGAAATACACCTTGTATTCCGAGAATGATTTTTTGTCATATTTTACGGGTATCAATTTTTCGTGAACATCGTCGTAGCCATATGGCTGTTTACAAGTTTAGAGGCCTGATGAATCCATTTGTGCTTGTCGATACTATCAGGTGAAATATCTAAAACCTCAGCAATAATTTCAATATCAGAGGTAGTTAACCTGTTAATAAGCTTTTCCTTAATCCATCCACCAATACCACTTATGACAGTAAGGTCATCTGCTTCTTCAATTTTAGCAGCTCCAATCCTGTTATATTCGATAAGTGCTTTTCTCATCTTGAGTTGTTTCCGGATCATCACATAATTTCTGTATCTTACACACATAAATATGGGTTGCAAGTATTGACCAGATTGAAAATGTAATAAATCCGATTATTAGAATTTTCATGTTCGTTTATATTTTAAAATTGCAACTCCCTTTACTTTTCCTTTTTTCCTGCCTTTTTAAGTAGCTCAGCATCTCTCTTTTTTTCAGCTTCTTCTTGCTTTTTTTCAGCTTCTTTCTTCTTTTCAGCCTT
>JAQICB010000122.1 GCA_027858745.1 Bacteroidales bacterium | reverse complement strand
ACAGCCATCTTCAGCTCAAAAATAATTTAAAATAACCCGTTATTATTTCATTATTTTTGATTGAACCTCACTATTTATAAGCGTTCTGAACCTAAAAAATTATATCGAACTCAGGTTATTATATAAATAAAAGGGGTGATTTTTTAATTACCCCTTTTTTTGTGTAAGTAAAATGAGACTTGTTAGACATATTATTAAAACATTTAAACAATTTAATTATGGCACATATTACATTTAAAGGAAACCAAATACACACAATAGGTGAATTACCAAAAATTGGTGAATCAGCACCTGAGTTTTCATTAGTAGCAAATGATTTATCCGAGGTATCGCTTTCTTCATTCAAGGGGAAACAAGTCGTGTTAAACATCTTTCCAAGTCTTGATACAGGTGTCTGTGCTGCTTCTGTTCGTCAGTTTAATAAATTGGCAGCCGGGTTTAATAACACTGACGTGCTTTGTATATCTCGCGATTTACCATTTGCTCAATCGAGATTTTGTGGTGCAGAAGGTATCGAAAATGTGGTAACTCTTTCAGATTTTGCAGAAGGTAGTTTTGGTAAAAAATATGGATTAGAAATTGCAGACGGACCTCTCAAAGCATTACATTCACGTGTCGTTATAGTTATTGATGCAGACGGAAAAGTAGTCTATACTCAACAAGTACCTGAAATAGCTGAAGAACCCGATTATGATGCGGTTGTCAAAGCTTTACAGAAGTAAAAATCTATTAACCTGAGTTCGATATAATTTTTTAAATGTAAACTCATTTTTTTTCTAAAGACCATTAATTGCTGCATAGAGAATTTGATGTTAAAAAAATGTTGAATCAATTCGCATTTAATACATTATATAACAGTCATATTACTGTACATTTGTTAAAAATGAAGGTATTATATGGCAGCAAAAAAAGCAGTTGAAACCCCCTTAATGAAACAATATTATCAAGTAAAGGCAAAACATGCCGATGCTATTTTATTGTTCCGAGTCGGTGATTTTTACGAAACATTTTCTGATGATGCAATTAAAGCTTCCCGGATATTAGGGATAACTCTTACCAAACGCGCTAATGGATCAGCCTCTTCAGTCGAATTAGCCGGCTTTCCGTATCATGCTTTAGATACCTATTTGCCTAAATTAGTTCGTGCCGGTCAACGGGTTGCTATTTGTGAACAATTAGAAGACCCATCACAAACAAAGAAAATTGTTAAACGAGGAGTTACCGAATTGGTAACCCCTGGAGTATCTCTGAGTGATACAATTTTGCAAAATAATGAAAACAACTTTTTAGCAGCGGTTCATTTTTCCCGCACCAATATTGGTATTGCCTTTTTGGATATTTCAACCGGAGAATTTCTTGTTGCCCAGGGAAATAAAGATTATATAGACAAATTAATTAGTGGTTTCCAGCCCAAAGAAGTATTATATGATCGTACCAAAGAGTCAGTTTTTTTTGATTCTTTCCCGGATAATTTATATACGTATAAATTAGATGATTGGATTTTTACCGAAGATGCTGCCCAAGATAAGATATTATCTCATTTTGAGGTTAATTCGCTCAAAGGTTTTGGTATTGATTTTATGGAAGATGCTATTATTGCAGCCGGAGCAATATTGCATTATCTTGATATTACAGAACATAAACAGCTTAATCACATCCGTTCAATTTCCCGAATAGAACAAGATCATTATGTGTGGTTAGACCGTTTTACAATTCGAAATCTTGAATTGTTTGGTTCTCCCAATGAACATGCAATTTCTTTATTACAGGTAATTGATCGAACGCAGACTTCGATGGGTGCACGAATGATGAAGCGATGGCTCGCTTTGCCTTTAAAGGATAAATCAGAGATAGATAATCGTCTTGGTGTTGTTGAAACATGTGTTGCAAATACTGATTTACTCACAAATCTTCGAGAGCAGCTTAATCTTGTGTGTGACTTGGAACGTATAGTTGCTCGTGTTGCAGCCGGACGTATTTTGCCTCGCGAAATTGCACAGCTCTTACGTGCATTTTCATCGCTCGAACCGATTAAAGATATGTGTTCGACACAAGATAATGTGTATTTGCAAACTCTCGCAGAGCAGCTTAATCCGTGTAAAAAACTTTCAGAGAAAATTACCCTTGAAATTGTAGCCGACCCGCCTAATAGTTTGCAAAAAGGCGGCGTAATTGCCGATGGTGTTAATGAAGAGCTAGATGAATTACGACAAATTGCGTTTTCCGGAAAAGATTATTTGTTGGAGTTGCAACAAAAAGAAGAGCAACGAACCGGTATCTCGAAAGTGAAAATTGCATTTAATAATGTATTCGGGTACTATATTGAAGTCCGAAATGCACATAAGGATAAAGTTCCGGAAGATTGGATTCGGAAACAAACACTGGTTAATGCCGAGCGTTATATTACAGAAGAACTCAAAGAATATGAAGAAAAAATTTTAGGTGCTGAAAGTAAAATTGTGGTTCTTGAACAAGAAATTTTTCACAATTTAGTGTCGGAAATATTTCGTTATATTGAAACAATTCAGGTGAATGCAAGTGTTATTGCTACCATAGATTGTTTGTGTTCGTTTGCATATATTTCTCTAGAACATTCATATAAAAAACCAACACTTTCGAATGGTACTGACTTACGTATTGAAAACGGGCGTCATCCGGTCATTGAAACTCAGTTGCCACCTGAAGAACCATATATTGGAAATGATATTTTTCTTTCTAATGATTCTCAACAAATAATAATTATTACTGGTCCAAATATGGCCGGAAAATCAGCTCTTCTTCGTCAAACAGCATTAATTGTTTTGATGGCACAAATTGGGTGTTTTGTTCCGGCAGATAAAGCCGAAATAGGTATTGTTGATAAAGTTTTTACGCGCGTTGGAGCTTCTGATAATATTTCGAAAGGGGAATCAACCTTTATGGTAGAGATGAATGAAGCGGCAAGTATTCTTAATAATGTATCGGATCGTAGTTTAATTTTGCTTGATGAATTGGGACGGGGAACAAGCACATACGACGGTATTTCTATTGCATGGGCTATTGTGGAATATTTACATGAACATCCTTCTTCTGCAGCGAAAACATTATTTGCGACGCATTATCATGAGTTAAATGAAATGGAGAAATCCTTTTCACGTGTGAAAAATTATAATGTTACGGTTCGTGAACATAATAATAAAGTTATATTCTTACGAAAATTGGCAAAAGGAGGGAGCGAACATAGTTTTGGTATTCATGTTGCAAAAATGGCGGGTATGCCTAAGTCTGTTGTAAAGCGTGCAAACGAAATTCTAAAAGACCTCGAAGGAACATATCGTAAAGGGCAATTATCGAAGCCGGTAAAGGATATAGCTCAACATAGAGAAGGATATCAGTTAAGCTTTTTTCAATTAGACGACCCTGTGCTTTCTCAAATCCGTGATAATTTATTAGAGATTGATGTGAATAATCTTACGCCAATGGAAGCTCTTCAAAAGTTACATGATATTCAACGGGTAATACAGAAGTAAATAAAAAATAGGGTGAAACTCATGTTATGTGTTTTATGATTATGAGAAAATTCATGTACGTATTGTGTAGCTTTCTGTTTTTAGGAAACGTATTTGCTCAGCCTAATTGGGATTTTAACCAAATGTCGCTTGTGTATGGCAGGGTGTTTTTTTATGAAAATCCTAAAATACATACACTTGAAATGACATTTCATCGTGGCACCAAACGTGGTGCTGCTTTTCCCCTTTATTTTGGTGCGGGCTTTAATTTTTATTCTTCCTATCAATATAGAGAATATGGAGCAAAAGTTCTGTTTAATTTGTTTGTTATGAGTTTTGGTGTTTCTCGTAATTATCGAGTGTTTCCCTATGTGTTTTATCAATATAATTATAAAAAATATCGCATTGAACCGTCCCAGCCGGATATAGTAATTCCGCGGATAGGTTTCGGGTTTTCAGGTATTTCTATTCAGAGAGATAAATTTAGTGTTCGACCCGATTTTCAATTTGGGTATTCTATACAACCTTCTGATCCGCTTTTTTTACATCATATTGTTGCAGAAATAAAAGTGGGTATTTCAATGAATATATAGCTGAAAACCTGAGCCCAATATGTTTTAAATTATTAATTTTTATGAGTAAAAAAGATGCTACATCAGCCTTATTTCTCAAGTATTCTTCCGATTCAGAATATTTTTTCGAAGAAGGTTGTTTTATTACCGAATTATTGAATGTTGATGATGACGCTGATGTGTCTGTTGCTAAATCTCGTGTTTGTCCGGGCGATACAACCAAGTGGCATGCTGTGAAAGATACCAGCGAGCGGTATGTAATTCTCTCGGGAGAAGGACGTGTGGAAATAGGAAATGAGACTCCTCGACTCATGAAAAAGTTCGACGTGGTATCTATTCCTGCCGGTGTAAGACAACGAATATCAAATACAGGAATTGATGATTTGGTGTTTCTTGCAATCTGTACTCCACGATTTGTAAAAGAAAATTATGTGGAGTTTTAATGAGAAACCTTTTTCTAACCGGAAATAAGATAGATATAAGTGGTATTGAATAAATTATTCAATATTTGTAAATACAGCCTGCACGTCATCATCCTCTTCTATTTTGTCCAGTAATTTTTCAATCTCTTCAAACTGTTCATCGTTCAATTGAACAGGAGATGTTGGTATACGTTGCAATTCTGCTTTTTTAAACTCAATATTCGGCTTAATAGACAAAAAGTAGGCTAATAATCTCCATAACACTTATTATCATTAGCTTTGGAGCAAATAAAAGCTTATGAATAAAAAAAGTGTATAAATTGTAACGGAATAAATAC
>JAQICB010000110.1 GCA_027858745.1 Bacteroidales bacterium | reverse complement strand
AAATTGAAAATAATCGACAGGCAAGTCTAACTTCTCAACTTTATTTAATTTATCAAGCGGAGATTCATTCACATTGTCAGTGAATGCATTTAAAAGTTTTGGTGTCAATATTTTCAATTCCATATAAAAGTCTTTTCTACAAATATAGCTTTTAAATTCCTCACTTTATAAATCTTGTAGCCAGTTTCAAAATTGTGTTTTTAGCATTACCCACAACGAGTATATATCCACAAGTACTTGTTAATATATCCACTATCTGTGCAAGTCGTATGTTTCTTAAATCAAGAAAACAGTTGTTTTTTGTGAATATATTCATGTGTACATGTTTTTTTTACGGACATCACATATATGTATCTCGTGTTTGTTTTCTATTCAAAAATACAAAAAAAAAATAATATTTTGAATATGAAGGATATATATTTGAGGTGTCGATTATGCTTATTGACCATATAAGTTTCTTGAATTTTAGTTTGAATTAGAATTTTCAAAAATAAATAAGCCCTTAAAATGCTTCATTTTTCATTCAATTTTTGAGAAAAATGGTGTTGTGCATCAGTTACTATTGTTTACATAAGGATAAGGTAAATTACGTCCCATATTCCAAGAACTTTCCATATTTATACTTAAATTAATTTGTTGCATTATATACAATTTCATTACCATCATAAAATACCGTATTTGCAAACCCTAATGTTGGAGATTTATTATACTCATAATTGTGTTTTCGTGCTTTATTCTCCGCAGTCCGTTAGCCATACTCTTTGGTTTGCGTGTCGAATTGAGCGACTTGGCAATGTGTATGGTTACGAAGCGTTGGCATTCTATATATTAATTATCAATCGATTTTCTAAACTCCATAGCTTTTTGATAAAACTCCTTGTTTTCGCCAAATTCTAATACCCTTGCTACTTTTCCTTTACATTCTTTGCAGATGCCTTCAATCCTTATGTCATTTAATGAATCCAAAAATATTTCTTTAATCTCAATTCCTTGTTTACATACACCACCACAGTTTCCACAATATACATTTTGATTTAGTATGTAATCAAATCCCTCTTTTTGCTCATCGTTTAATAAAACGTTTAGCTGAAACCTATTAATCTTTATTTCTTTTGGTCTTTTCATTAAATCGCTTTTGGTAAATTATAAACCGTATCAATATGGTTTGATGTCCTATGGAGAACTTGAAGATATTCATTCATTTTGTCCTCATATTCAACTTTATAATCCTCATGAAGTTTTTTTGTCACAATTGTTATTAATTGTTTAACAATCATTGCCACTTTTGTGTCATACTGTGTAAAACAAGTCCCAAACATTTTTGTAGTCAAAGAAAAAGGAACTTGAAGAATATACAACAACTCAGCTTCCATAACTTTGTTTTTGGAAATCTTGGTAAATTCATTTATTCTTTTGATACAGGCACCTAACATATTTGCAATCTGAAGCATCAGCCTGTGGGTTAGGGCTTGCAAATGTACCAAATGTGCGTTGGTTTTAGATGCACGGTCTCTCTTAGCATGAAACACAACGAGTATATATCCACTATCTGTACAAATCGTATGTTCCTTAAATTCAAGAAAATAAATGTTTTTTGAGAATATATTTATGTGTGCATGTTATTTTTACGGACATCACATATATGTATCTCGTGTTTGTTTTCTATTCAAAAATACAAAAAAAAATTAAATACTGTTGTTTTTGCCCTGTGAATATGATGGATATATATTTGTGGTGTGGATTATGCTTATTGACCACGCAGCCTTGGTGTACTCCTCAATTTCTGCTCATTTTTTAATGCGGTTGTGTTTTTTTTGACAAAAACCATAGCTATTAAAAAACCCATAGATTTAATTCAACCGGGAATTCACGCTGGGCATTACATGCCGCATGAATTCCTAGTTATTAGGGGGTGTTTTTTTTCTTTTTAAATAAATAATTATACGTAATAATATCAAAAACATTAATAAATACTTGAAAAATGGAATTAATAGGATAAAAGGGTTAAACATATTATTCGAATGAATATTCCAATCTTTTTTTCTTGTAATTTCTGTATTTAATTCTATCAGATGTGTTAATCCTTTTTCTTCGTATTCTAAGATTAAAATCATCTTATTAGGTATTGAACTATTAATCTTTCTACTTAGAGTTCTATAACCAGTATTTGCTTCAATAAAAAGGTTTAAGGGTTTAGTATCAACAATTTCTAATAATCTATTACTATTATAAATATCGATATTGAATTCTTTTACTTGGATATCATTTTCAACGTTAATAAAATTCACTTCAAATTCAATTAAAGTATCATTTTCTTCTATTGTTAAATAAATTCTTGTATCACCTTTTTGAATATCAGGAAATCTACCTTCTAATCCTTTGATTTCATAATACACACTATAATTCAGATGCATTAGAATTAAAACTCCTAATAAAACTCCTGATATAATTATTAATATATTAAGTGGATTCTTCATTTTTTTTACACCCCTTAACGTTTGAAATATACGCAGCATTGAGCTCTTGCTGAATATTGACGTATATTTTTTGTATGGGCTGGCGTTTCTATTGTTCTGTCTTTGCAAATCATTTTTTAGTCATTTTCTTCGTAGTAATACGAATAGTCAATTCCTTTCATAAACATTTCTCGGTCGCTAATTTTGTTGGTTAAAGAGTTTATTAACAATTTTTTAAGAACGTTGCTATTTGCTGGGCTTTGCATCATTGCGTTCATATAATCTCTTTTGCCTATTTTACTCCAATCTACGCATTTTTTTAGGCGTTTTTTCAATATTAAATCCAACCATATTCGGGTACTTCTGCCATTTCCCTCCAAAAATGGGTGTGCAATGTTCATTTCTACATATTTATTCACAATTTCGTCAAATGTAGTTTCGGGCATTGCTTCTATTTGTTTTAATGTTTTACCCAAAAAGTGTGATACGGCAAATTGAAAACCGCCTTTTGAAATGTTTTTTTGCCTGATTTGCCCAGCAAAATCATACAATCCGCCAAACAAATAAGCATGAATTTGTTGCAAGCCTTTGATTGTGCCAACTTCAATGCTGTTGATAAACGAACTTTCAAACAAGGCATACGCTTTTGTTTTACTTTTTCCATCTAGACTCTCATCACTGTAAGTAAACCATTCAATAAATTGGTTTGCTTTTTTGCTAGGAAATTCTTTGCCCAATGCAATAATGCCGTTATAATCCAACATATCAGCTAAACGCATCTTGCCGTCTGGTGCAATAAATTTCAACTGGGTAGTAGCACTAACCACTTGACTGTTTTCTTTCTTCAACTTGGCTTTAAGGTATTTCCAATAGTTGCGGGTTTTGGTATAGTCGTTTTGGTCGGTAAACACAGCAACAATATCCAACACCGAAAACCACCACTTGGCATTTTTTTCGTCCCAAACGGCACGCACTTCGCGGTCGTCAAAAAAACGTATGGATGTTTTTGCCTTACTCATATTTTCATTTTGAAGTTGCCTTATAATGTTTATATGTCTTTTTTTAATTATCTCTTGGCGAATTTACAAATAAATGTCAATGGACGTTGTTGTTTAAGTCAGAAATTTTATTTTTTAAACTTGCATCAGCAAAACGGTTTTTCTTGTCAGTTTGTCATTTGCACTGTGGTTGTCCTACGCTTGCCTACAACGAGTCTCTAACCACAAGTACGAGTTAATATAACCACTATCTACACAGCTCTTATGTTTCCGTATATCACAAATATCTTGTC
>JAQICB010000108.1 GCA_027858745.1 Bacteroidales bacterium | reverse complement strand
GCGAAAGGATTAACTTCGTTGAGCTAAAGGTTTGCGCGGTAGCGGTGAAATATTCAACGCAAAATAGGCTGAAAGCCTATACTAATTCAGCCCAACGGCAACGCCTTGGGTAAGATATACGTTCATAATCACAAACACCCTGATAGGGGCAAACTATTTCAAAATCGCTTAACTTAATGGCATTGCGTGAGCCAATCCTTTCGCGTTCGGCTGTTTAAGTGCTCTTTCACACATGAGCTCAACGACAGAAAGGAGTTGCAAGTGTGTCGTTTTTGGATTTTTGCTTGGTATCTTTATTTAATACTTTGCGTAATTTAAGTTTTTCTGCGTTAAATTATTTCACAATAGCTCGCTATTATTCAATAATTTGCCTTGATAAACAGCTTTTTACATCAATCTGAACTCAAAAAATTACGTCGAACTCAGGTTCAAAGGTGTTGGTCTCGGCAGCTGGTTAAATCTCGAACATTTTATGTTTGGCATGCCGGGAACCGACGCAGAGATACGAGCTGTCTTCGAAAAACAATATGGCACAGAACTATCTCAACAGTTTTGGAACAGCTTCTACTCTGCTGCAGTAAACGAAGCAGATATTGCTTTTGTGCAACAATGCGGATTAAACAATATTCGTATTCCGGTTAACTACAAACTTTTTAACGATGCAGCAGATTTTACATCAAGCACGGCAATTCGAGAAATAGATCGCATTCTCGCTCTCTGCAAAAAATATTCATTGTGGGCTATAATTGATTTACACACCGCCCCAAAAGGTCAAAACCCCGATTGGCACAGTGATAACAATAGCGGGAAAGATGGTTTTTGGTATGATACAGATGCTATCGATTCTTTTATTGCTGTATGGATACAAATTGCTGAATACTATTCAAATAACACAACAGTTGGCGGCTATGATTTAATTAATGAACCCTGCTATTTTACCGAAGAAGGTACACAAGGCATGATGTCGTTTTACCAAAAATGTACTTCTGCAATTCGAAAAGTAGACCAAAACCATATTATTTTTTACGAAGGCAATACGTACTCAAGAGATTTCTCAATGTTTACCGAAAATCTTGATGATAATTGTGCCTACACATTTCACCTCTACCCTTTTTTACAACTTCCTGACAAGCTTCATTCAACAAACAAAAAAGAATTATTACGACAAAGCTTGTATAAAGATGTATCTCTTGAGCATTTACAAAAACACCTCAAAAAACCTTTGTGGTGTGGAGAAACAGGACATCCACTTCATTTACCCGACTCGTTTGATATGCACGCCATATATCTCGACCTTCTCGAAGAACTCAATATTGGTTGGGCAGTATGGCCACTTAAAGATGTCGGTGCTATGGGCATGCTCAATGTGAAACAAAACAGTTCCTGGACACGCTTATGCAATGCCCTTTCCGAAAATTGGGTGTTTTGGGATATTTTTAATCAAGACAGCATTTTATCGGTTGAAAATGAACAAAATGCAGATCCTTATTCATTTTACAAACGAATTGCAAAACTCACAACAGAGGCCAACAAAACAGTCGAAAAAAACAGTGCAAAGCTCGATTTTGAAACACTTAAAGCTGCTATACAAGATTTTTCATTTGATGCCTGCGAGCCAAATACTGCTCTACTTGAAAGCATGAAGTAATAAAATGGAGTAATTTACTTATTTTGCTACAGAGCTTCGCCGCACGGAGCATAACATGAAAGTGTAGTTCAGGTTATTACACATGAATGCTCCTATTCAAATTTACTTTTCTCTCTTTCGATAAATGTGCGTAAATCTGTTGGCTTTTTTTCCGCTTACACGCTCATACACATCAAATATGTTCGGTTCGTGCCACAATCTTGTAGGACTGAGGCGAATTAAAATAAAAGGCTGATTATCAAATTACAGTTTTTATATATACCTCAAAAAAACAATACAAATCAGACATCAAAACGATCTGCATTCATAACTTTCACCCATACCTTCACAAAATCGTGTACAAATTGCTCTTTTTTATCGTCTTGAGCATAAAATTCTGCGTACGACCGTAACACGGAATTTGACCCAAACACCAAATCTACTCTTGTTGCTGTCCATTTTGTTTTTCCGGTTTTTCGGTCTACAATGGTATACAGATTCTCTTCAACAGGTTTCCATTCATTACTCATGTCTGTTAAGTTTACAAAAAAGTCATTGCTTAAAACACCTTCTTTATCGGTAAGCACGCCATGTTTAGTTCCTCCGTGGTTTGTTCCCAACACACGCATACCACCAATCAAAACGGTCATTTCCGGTCCGGTAAGCCCCATAAGCTGAGTTCTGTCGAGCAACATTTCCTCCGGTTTCACCGCATACTCTTTTTTTAGCCAATTACGGTATCCGTCGTGGAGAGGTTCTAGAACATCAAACGATTCTTCATCAGTCATTTCCGCCGTTGCATCGCCTCTACCGGGCACAAAAGGCACAGTAATATTCACACCGGCATCCTGTGCAGCTTTTTCAATAGCAGCAGTACCACCCAACACTATCAAATCGGAAATGCTTACCTCCGAACGTAAACTTGCCTGAATTTCCGTAAGTTTTTTCAGTACCTGTACTAACCTTTCCGGTTCATTTCCTTCCCAATCTTTCAGTGGGGCGAGACGAATTCGTGCACCATTTGCACCACCTCTAAAATCAGAACCTCTAAATGTTCGTGCACTGTCCCATGCCGTATTTATAAGTTCAGTACGACTTAATCCTGACTGTAAAAGTTTTGTTTTTATATCTTCAATTTCTGATTCTGACAAAGAATAATTACCCGCCGGAATGGGATCTTGCCATATCAAATCTTCATTCGGAACATCAGGACCAAGGTAACGACTCTTCGGTCCTAAATCACGATGTGTTAACTTAAACCATGCTCTCGCAAAAACTTCCGCAAAATAGGTAGGGTCTTTATAAAAACGTTCAGATATTTTTCGGTATTCAGGATCCATTTTCAAAGCCATATCAGCATCCGTCATCATCGGATTTCTCTTTTCACTGGGAATGTGAGCATCAAAAGGTTTATCTTTTTCCTTAATATTTACCGGCTCCCATTGCCAAGCACCTGCAGGACTTTTTTTCAATTCCCACTCATAATTCAACAGCAAATAAAAATACGTCTCATTCCACTTATCAGGATGTGTCGTCCATGCTCCTTCCAAACCACTGGATATGGTATCTTCTGCATTTCCCTTACCTTTAGTATTTTTCCAACCAAAACCTTGTTCTTCTACATCAGCAGCTTCAGGTTCGGGACCAAGTTTTGTAGCATCGCCGTTTCCGTGAGTTTTCCCAACCGTGTGCCCACCGGCAGTTAAGGCAACCGTTTCCTCATCATTCATCGCCATTCGTTTAAATGTTACCCGTACAGCTTCTGCAGTTTTTAAGGGGTCAGGAACACCATCAACACCTTCGGGATTCACATAAATCAATCCCATTTGAACTGCAGCCAAAGGATTTTCAAGTGTTTCTTCATTTTTGGAATCGGTATACCGAGATTTTCCGAGCCAATCTTTTTCAGCCCCCCAGTAAATATCTTTTTCCGGATGCCAGATATCTTCGCGACCTCCGGCAAACCCGAATGTTTTGAAACCCATTGATTCATAGGCCATATTTCCGGCAAGGATAAATAAATCTGCCCATGAAATTTTATTACCATATTTTTTCTTTATAGGCCACAACAATCTTCGGGCTTTATCCAAATTCACATTATCCGGCCAACTGTTAAGTGGTGCAAATCGTTGGTTACCGGTATTGCTACCACCACGACCATCAGCCATACGGTACGTACCGGCACTATGCCATGCCATACGAATCATTAATCCACCATAATGTCCCCAATCGGCAGGCCACCAATCCTGACTATCTGTCATTAATTTTTTCAGATTATTTTTTATTGCTTCTAAATCGAGCTTTGCAAACTCCTCTGAATAATTAAAATCCTTTTCATACGGAGTCGTTTTAGTATCATGCTGATGAAGAATGTCAAGATTGAGCGCTTTTGGCCACCAATCCATAACTGATGATTCTGCTTCTGTGTTTGCACCATGCGTTACAGGGCACTTTCCTTTTTTTGATGTGTTCATTGTAATATATTTTAATAATTACTAAAAAAAGTATCAATTTCAACTCATATGCTTGCGGCGAATATTGATACGCTACTATCAATTTTTTTTGAATTAATTGTTTAAAAATACACAATTTTTTTTACGAAAAAGAAGGAACTTAAAAAAGATTACCTTTTTACAGAGTATATAATTTGAGTTTATCCATACCGTCTGTGTATTTGTTCTATAAAGCATTATACTGCCCCTCACCGGGATTTTATGAATACCGACCACCTATTTTTCTATAATCATGACATCCCTCCGGGATTTGATTAATTGTGATTTATGCACAGTCGTATAAAATGTGTGTTAGAGATGAATGACACTTTTGTTTTTTATTGTTGGTATCGATAATGTCCAATAATTTTGTAGCGAAACAAACAATCTTCAAGAACTTGTCCGGCACCAATATTATGAACAATTTGATACCGCTGTCCGTTAGATGATTTTTCACGAGTCACAATACCAATATGAGTAACTCCTCCGCCTAAATCCCAACACACAATATCTCCCGGACGATAGTCATTGGGATTGTCTGTAATTCTCAGTACCATACCATGTCGTGCAAAAAATGTCATAAGGTTTGGAACCCGTCTATGATCAATATTCGGATCCGGACGTGATAAGCCCCAGTTCTGTGGATACACATCAAAATTGGATTTCATATCTTCGTGAACTTCTTTTTGCAAATCAATTCCAAGTTTTCTATAAGCTCTAATTATGACATCAGTACACACTCCTTTATTAGCAGGCACGTCACCATGAGGGTAATCAATAACTCTATATACAGGGTCGTACACAACTTTTTGCTGTGTCAAAACAAGTGTAGAATCAGCAAGTTGTTGATAAAATTGCACCTGTCCACCGGCAAAACCAAAAGACAGAATACATAATACACCGATAATTATACTTTTTATGTTCATATGTTGATATATTTGAATTTAAACGCTCAAAAACCTACCGGTATTTCACATTTTTTAATAAAAATTATACTGCACAAACATATATCCGAATATTTACAATACAGAGATTTTATTTGAACGGAATTTTATGGATACAAATGCTTACTATTCATTAACACTTCGTTGTTTTCTTTTTTATTGAAGCTAGATTAACTACGGTGATAATCCTGTATGAGTTAGAATTTATTGTTATTCTCATATTCCGTTCAACATTTGTGACATAAATATTCTTTCCTGTTTTGTGAAATTGTTCGTCATCAGTTTCTAATAGAATTTCATACATCATTTTTTCAATCTCGTCTTTTGAAAACGCTCCATTCAGCTTTTTATTAATTCTCTCATACACGAGTTCGGTGTAACATATATTATGTAAAATTTCTGTTTTATACCTGTTCATGTCTACCGTGTTTTAAATGAGAGTATCTATTAACCTAAGTTCGTATGCCTTTATTATCGCAGTAGGTAAGCTATTTCATAAATTCGCTGCCTTTTCTGTTTTTCAATAAAAATACATGTTTTTTTTTTGCATTCAGAGAAAAAAAGTAATTTTCGTGTACGCACTATTTAAACTGCGATAATACAACACCAACAAACGCTATCATAAGACCAATAATATCCATGATTTGAATTGTATCACCAAAAGCAATCCATGCCATGAACATGGTAACGGGAGGTCAATGTCATTAAGTTAAGCGATTTTGAAATAGTTTTTTTTTATGTTGCCCCTATCAGGGCGTTTGTGATTATGAACGTATATCTTACCCAAGGCGTTGCCGTTGGGCTGAATTAGTATAGGCTTTCAGCCTATTTTGCGTTGAATATTTCAC
>JAQICB010000010.1 GCA_027858745.1 Bacteroidales bacterium | reverse complement strand
TCTTTGTATGCTTTTTAATTCATTATCTTGCACATACTCTTCATCAAGATTATCGGTTAATCGATACGATTCATACTCAAGCATGGCAAGAAAATCTATTCCGGTGGTGCTTTTTAATTCTGTTTCAAGAGAATCATCGGGAATAAAACATGGTTCTATAATCTCGTATTTCACATTTGGAAATTCATAATGTACCGGAACAGCGGTATATTGCCATGTAATCTTATCTTCCGGTATCGATGAATCGTGATAATAAAATCCCTCTTGTTCAATTTCATAATCTAAAGGATAATCAAACAATTCAAGACTGTCTGATACCAATTCATGCAATTGAAGAGAGTCTTCCGGCAAAAACCGCACATAATAATGTGTTGGTTCAATTACTTGTTCATCAATAGAAATTGATTTTAATTGCTCGTTACTTTGTAAACTCTCATAGGCTTTTTTCATGTTTTCGAGCGAATACGGATTTTCAAGCTTTTTCCCTAGTATTATTTTTCCTTCCGAATCATCTTGTTGTACGCTGTGTGTGTTTTGTGATATATCCTCTTTTTGACAACTCTGAAAAACAAGGCTACACACTAACACAGCACAGGCACATATACTATTTCTTTTCATGGTAATTATATTTAAAAATGCGACTTTTTATCAATCTGAACTCGAAAAATTACGTCGAACTCAGGTTTATATATTTTCATTGACCGTGAGAGCTGAAAATAACACTCCCTTTTTCGAATGCACGTTTTTCATACACAGAAAAATATGGTTTCTATGTTATATTGTATTCATTGTATATTTGCGTAATGTGTTCATTAATTTCATAGTATTGCAATACAAAAATAAAAATTATTTTTTAAATAACAAGGTGCAATTATTGTTTTTTTTGACATTTTATATTATTAACCTTTGGGTACATCCTGAGCTGGTATATTTCGTATCATTCGATAGAGGCTATTACTAATAATCTCGAAACTTGAAGTAAAAAACAACAGATAACAAAACTTCATTATTTGGTAGAATAATATAATCCGCCCAATATTACTAAATTTCTTTTCTATACCCTTAATAATAACTAGGGATTCAAACGGTACGTTATGCCCATTGCAAATTCCTATTTATTGTGTTTAGTAAATTATTCCGATTTTTTTAACCCTCATCATCAAACAAGTAAGTATATTTATGATGCATTTCTTCAACTTTTTGGTAACTGTAATTATCACGATTAAGAATATTTCTATCGCTTGATTGTGTTTTAATATAAATCTCATGATTGGTATCATTAAAAGTTATAATAACAGAATCTGCATTAATTATGTTTTTTCTTGCAACATCTGGTGTTTTTTGTGTTTGAAGAAATGAATCATTTTCTTCGATTACCACATTATTCTGATAATCATCAAAATAATAATCAATACTAACTACATGTGATGATTTATTAATATATAAAAAATCTTCCGTAGCAACCTCTCTATTCTTTTCACAACTGATAGATAAAATACAGAATATTATCCCATAAATAGTAAAATTAATAAATCTCGTTCTCATATTATTAAATTTTGGTTAAACATTATTTACTGTTCCAATATGTAAATGCATCGTCAAGATTATCTTCTGTTGAATTGGAATATTTGTTCTTGATATTATCTCTCCAACCATTCCATGTTCTTTGTCCAATTAATGCATCTTCTATTTGCCTTATAGTATAGCCCCTTACTCTATCATTATATGTTTTCAAACTATACGCGTTATATGTTGAATGATAATAGCTGACTGTGTTTTTATTCCCGTCTAACATATCTAAAACAATCCCTGTATAATCTAATCTACTATAAGTTCTTGAATGACCAGGATATTCAAGCTCAGTGATTGCTACTTGAACACCTCGGGCCCAACTCTCACAAACTATTAAGTCAGCTCTATTATAATCGCTATGTTTACCCATATCCCAGTGCGAAGCATGAGCGAGTTCGTGAATTGTTGTGGAATACAAATGTTCACATGATCTATTTGGCTTAAAAATTCGTATTTCAGGAAAAGTAGTCCACCGCTTGATGGGACCACAATCTGCATTGGCATCGAAATAATTCCAATCGAATGCACCAATTGTTACTCGACCTAACATGTGGTCTCTTTTAGGAGGTCTCCTGAGTCCTGCATTATCTTCGTAATAATATCTATGGGCAGCTCGGTGAATAATGGCATACATTCGGGAAATTCCTGAAGAAATATCCAAATCCCACTCCTTTTCTTTCAGCCTCGGCCCATTGTAATAAGCCTGTCCCCAACGTTTACTTCTTAATTCAAAATCGTTTCTTTCCCACTTTATACTATAATTCACGTGTCCTTTAAATTTTTTATCAATATAATATTCACCTTTACTATTTGTTAAATCAAATTTGGTAGTAAACCAACTATGAGCTCTTACTTTAACACCTCGCAGTGGAACAAAGCGGTCAATTCCTTCGGAATCATCAAACATTCGGATTTTTCCACGTGGATTCCATTTTTTTCTCCGCAATCCATTTGAAGATTTAAGTATTGTCTCATTCGATTCATCATAATTTCCGGTTATTTTTAACGCTTCAACTTCAAGATCATCCCAAAATGACCATGTGTCAAAATTTTTTAAAGACGCCTCATCTTCCATCGATTCAGGCAAGAATAATTCAGCTAGTAACTCATATTCAATATTTGGAAAATCATATGTCTTATCAACTGCACAATATTTCCAAGTATAAACTGAATCAGGCAGTTCAGGATCATGATAATAAGTTCCTCCTTCTTTAACTTCATAGTCAAGAGGATAATCGAATATCTCTAATGTAGTATCATTTAGTAAAACTGCATATTCCTTATCCGTTTTGGGTAAAAAACGAACATATAAATGCGTAATTTCAATATTTGATTCAGAAATATCTGAAGTTTTTAATTGAGATTCATCTTTTATTTTTTGATATGCCTTACGCATATTTTCAACCGTATAAGGATTATCTAACTTATCGCCAAGTTGAATCATTCCTTCTTGAAATTGAGATTCATTACTTTTTGTAACTGATTCAGCAATGTTTTCCTCCTTTTGACAAGCATTTATTACTATTAATAATGTTAAAAATACTCCTATCTTATATTGAAAGTGTTTCATGGTAATTATATTTAAAAATGCGACTTTTTACATATAAATTTTCTATGAGTGTGAGAGCAGAAAATAAGACTCCCTTTTTCGAATGCATGTTTTTCATGCACAGAAAAATATGGTTTCTATGCTATATTGTATTCATTGTATGTTTGCGTAATGTGTTCATTAATTTCATAGTATTGCAATACAAAAATAGAAATTATTTTTTAAATAACAAGGTGCAATTGTTGTTGTTTTTTGAAAAACTACCTATTAAAGCTAAGTGAAATTTCCGGTCAGGTTGCACATCTCAAATGGCACACAATAGAGCCGGGGTTGGCATATCATTAATCAATATTAGTAGTTACTTCGTAATGTACCATTATAAGCCTTTGTTGCAGCTGTTCTGTTTACAAATGATTCAAAAAATTCTGTATTGGTGTATAAAATCCAGCTGATCTCGAATGAGATGTTGTCTATATAACAGATTTCAAACCACTTACGCAGTCTGCAAATGTAATTCATACTATGGTATAATCTCCATCAATTAGCTCAACATTAAAATTCACTTTTGCTTGTAATGCTTTAAATACTTTAAGAATTGTTTCTATTGTCAAATTTCCATGATATTTTTTTTCGTTTGCCACAAAACTCATCCGAAGTTTAAAAGGAAGCAGCAGAGCTGCGAAATATTTATAGTTTAAATTATCCGTTAGAATTAAAGGTGCAGGGCACCGAAATATAAAATTTCATCAATCATAAAAAAAGTCGAATAGGTATTTGTCGTTATATTCAACATCATTTCTTTGTAATATTTCCAAATATTCTTCCCTAAATGATTTCTTTCTATGGTGTTTCTCCTGATTTAGTACGTAGTTTGCAACAGCTTCAATTTGAGAGTGTGAATGTGTAAATGCACCATATCCTTTTTGCCATTCAAATTTATACTTCGATAGTCTGTTTTTTCTAATCCACGCATTGCTTGATGTTTTAATATTTTCTACCAAATCAGGGATGAGTTGGTTCATATTGTAACCAATAAAAATATGAATATGATCGGGCATTGTACCTATTGCCAATAATTTATGTTTATTGTTTGTTACAATTCCGGTAATATATTTTTCCAACTCATTTTTCCATGATTTACCAATTAGTACATCCCTGTTTTTAGGTGAAAACAC
>JAQICB010000001.1 GCA_027858745.1 Bacteroidales bacterium | reverse complement strand
TGAATTTTTGCTTACAGCTTTCTTCGTCCGGGTATTGTGTTATAAATTCTATTAGATTCATAATATATGTTTTTTTGCAAAGATAATAAAATTAGGTTAATATACGGATAATCATAAAATTTAATTTATGAATCGAAGATTTTGTCAACGCAGGCAAGAGATATTTCTGTTTCATACCCTCTGCTTTGTCCAAATTGAATCAATTTGCTTTTTCGTTGATATTCATCTTCTACTTTTATTGATTTGTTCTTTTTCGCAAGTTGATCGCATATCATACGATGATACTCGACACTGTTGAAAAATGTATCAAGAGCCGGATTAATGTCAGATTCCTTAAAGCCTTTTAATTTAAGGTTGTAACGAATTTTTACCCGCCCCCATTTATTATAGAAATATTTTCCGCGAATGAATGCTTCTATATATCGTTCGTCATTAAGAAAACCTTCATCGATAAGACGTTGTATGATTTCGTTTGTTTTCTCCGAACTTATATCCCAATTATACATTTTTTTCTCGATGTCCGATCTGCACCGTTCTTTTTTGCTGCAGAATGACATGAGTTTTTCAAAAGCCTGCTCGGATGATAATTTTCGTTTCGACATAAGTACCTTATTTTTTCAAATTTTCAACCTCAATTATAAATGCATTGGGAAATCCGTTTTCCATTACATAAATCAAATCTTTCTGAGCTGTTTCCAAAGCATCATATTCTTTGTAAGTATATCTATAAAAGCCATCAGATGTTTTATACGGAGTTGCCTCAATAAGTATAGGATTGTTTGTTAAAACTTCTCGTTTATCTACTGCTTGTAATTGAATAGTGTATCGTTTTTTATATGGTACCGGATTTGTAATTGTGAATTCGGTATTTTTATTTAAAGTAAAATAATCAATTAATTTTGCATCGGCATAGCCTTTCGAGATAGCCATATTTAATGCTTTAATAGCATCAGCTTTTGATACATATTCACCAAAATAATAAATGTATGAATTTGGTTTAACCAGAGCACGATTGACCGTAATAGAATTGCCTAAATCAGAAAATTGTTCTTGCGAAAGTATAATGTCTTTTTCGAACAATTGTACTGAGAATCGATTAAACTTTTTCAATACTTCTTTAAGCGGTCGGTTGTCTTCAGAAATGTCGGCAGTTTCATCTGTTTTAAGCACTCGTATTTCAACTCGATTGTTGAGTCGTTCCAATGAGCTCTCCGGTGTGTTATCGTTATCTTTATATTCTTGAATTTGATTAGCACTTTTTATTGTTGAAATGAATCGATTTTGTTCAACACCGTTTTTTATAAGATAATTAATGGTATTTCTCATTCGTTGGCGAGCTAGTTTGCCATGATTTGAAGTGTCCGAATACGTACGTATTTCAATATATAAACTTGGGTTTTCAATTAAAACCTGTTTAATTTTTTCAATTTCGATTAATGCACTTCGGTTAAGGCTATCTTCGTTTTCATCGAAATAAATATTTCGAATGGTGTAATATTTTGACTTATCGTCAATTTTAGGGAACATTTGAGCATTTACATGAATAGTTTTTTCGATCAATGCTCGTTCGATAGGTACATATTTTTCAATAGTTTCGTATTCGTCACGTATAAAGCGGAATGTATATTCGCCCATAAATAATTCTACTGAATATGTTCCGTCGATGTTTGGTTTGAAATCTTTAACAACTCTATCTTGTTTGTTTAAAATTAGGATTTTTGCACTTCCGTCTACATCTTTAAGGTCAGAGAATTTTATTTGGCCTTTAACTGTTACTGGAATGCCATTAGCGTATTCGTTGTAACTGGGGACAATTAACTCATAAATATCAATATCACCAAAGGTAAAGTATCCCTCATGTCGTGCTTGAGCATAAAATGCTGTTGTTCCATCGCCGTTTGGTGCAAAAAAGGTGTTGTCATCAGGGCTATTTATTGGATACCCTAAATTAACAGGTTCTGACCACAAACCATTGTCCAATAATTGTGATGAGAAATTATCAAAACCACCCATATTATAATGACCTTCAGAAGAAAAATATAATGTTTTTCCGTCTTCGAGTATAAATGGTGTTTCTTCGTCGTGTTCTGTGTTGATTGTACGACCTAAGTTCATTGCCGGTCCCCATTCTTGCTCTTCTTCATTGTAGTTGCTTTGGTAAATATCTATTCCACCATAACCACCTCGTCGGTCACTAGTGAAATATAATGTGTTTCCGTCAGCAGAAATTGAAGCATGTGTCTGAGTTCCGCGAGCATTTATGTTTTTGTTGAATTTTTCAATTGGAGTCCATTTTTGGTCTGTTCGATTTGCCTTGGTACTATAATATAATATGCCACCGTTTATATCAGTTATACCACCTTCACTCCACGAGTTTTTATGAAGAATAAGCATTGTACCATCAGCATTTACACTAACCAAAGCACATTTTCCATCTGTTTCTAATTCTGCGGTTATATCAACAGGAACTGTCCATTTTTCTTCACTTAATCGATTGGCATAAAAAATTCGTTGTGTGTAGGATGTTATTTCACCTTGGTTTTCCTCGGGCATAAGTCGTGTGAAAAATAATGTGTTCCCGTCAGCTGTAATACATGGATTGTAATCAGCATATGGGGTATTTATAATATTACCTACATTGTAAATTTCAACAGCAACCGGTGTCTCCGAAATTTCTTGTGCAGTTTTGCATGACTCAAGCTGTCTTTCAACAACTTGCATGTTGTATGTGTCGTCAACAAATAGTTGCTCACGAAATAATTTATAATATTCAATACCTTCTTCGTAATATCTGTTCATATGATATGCATGTGCTAAATGATACAATGCAGAAACAGGAGCAGAGCGTTCTTTATATGAACCAACAACGTAGTCCTCTGAAATATCGAGAACTGCTTTCTCAAGATATTTAATAGAGCGTCCCGCTTCAAATGGCATTAATTGGTAACAGCGACCTGTTTTAAAATTAATGTTTGCATTGTCCGGATCTTTTTCTAAAACCTCTTTAAAAATAGGGAGAGCCTTGTCGTATTCTTCATTGTAATAGAAAAAATTCGCATCCGAAATTTTATCTTTTAGCTGTTCTTCTATTTGAGAAAACCCAAACAAAGTGAGTAAAACAAAACTTGTTGTTACGAGAAAATATTTCATTATATATTTCTTTTTTGTTAAAATTCAATACAATGTTCAAAGATAAAAAATCTTATCAAAAAAATCATTTTTTTTGAGAAAATGACAAACTTATTTGCATCTTTTTTCGTAAGGCTGTGATTTTTAATTTAATTACTCTGAGTTTATATGGAAAAAATTAAAATTGATAGTATTTTTGCAGTATTAATAACGTATAAAAATGCTTTATGAATAGTTTTGGGAGAATTTTCAGGGTAACGCTTTTCGGAGAAAGTCATGGAATTCAAATTGGGGTTGTTGTAGATGGGTGTCCTGCGGGAATTGATTTATGTGAGGATGATTTGTCTCATGATTTTGCAAGACGTCGTGCGGGTGGACGTGGCACAACTCCTCGTATTGAACCTGATTTGCCTCGTATTGTAAGTGGGGTGTTTAACGGGAAAACTACCGGTGCACCTATTACCATTGTGTTTGAAAATACAAATACAAAATCAGGTGATTATACAAATTTATGGAATCAACCTCGTCCCGGACATGCAGATCTTACCGGTCAACGGAAATATGGAAAATATAATGATCCGAGAGGTGGCGGACATTTTTCCGGACGAATTACACTTGGAATTGTTGCTGCCGGAGTTATTGCAAAAAAAATTATTTCTCCTCTCTCAATACAAGCTCAACTTATAGAAGCAGGTGGTTCTGAAAATATTACCGAGGCTGTGGAGAAAGCTATTGAAGAAAAAGATTCTATTGGTGGCGTTATTGAGTGTGTATGCTCAAATGTTCAACCAACTTTAGGAGAACCGTTTTTTGATTCGGCTGAAGCGCTTATTTCACATATGATTTTTGCGGTACCGGCTACTAAAGGTATTGAGTTTGGAAGTGGATTTGCCGCTGCTCGCATGAAAGGCAGTGAGCATAATGATGAAATTATTGATGCTGACGGTACTACGCGAACTAATTATTCAGCGGGTATTAACGGTGGTATTACAAATGGTAATGATATTGTGTTTCGGGTGCCAATTAAACCAACTTCGAGTATTGGTATTCAGCAAGAAACATATAATTTTAAATCACAATCGGTGCAGCCTCTTCTTATCGAAGGTCGTCACGATGCATGTATAGCTCTTCGAATACCCGTTGTTATTGAGTGTGCAACGGCAATAGCTCTCGCTGATATGGCTCTGATTGCACAACAAAAAACCACGGTATTTTAATATGAATTCTCAGTTTCATCCTCATTCGGTATTTAATTATTGTCCTTCCTGTGGACAACAAAGTTTTGAGAAAGATTCATTTAAATCACAAAAATGTTTGGTGTGTGGTTTCGTGTTATATACCAACGCATCAACAGCTGTTGCTGCAATTATTACGAATAGAAAAGGCGAAATACTCCTCACAAAACGAGCTTTTGAACCAGCACAAGGAATGTTTGATTTGCCCGGTGGATTTGTTGATCCGGGGGAAACAGCCGAAAAGGCTCTTATACGTGAAGTGCATGAGGAATTAAATTTGATAATTGAATCTTATTCCTACTTCTCTTCTTTCCCCAATGAATATGTATATGGCGGCTTGTTGTATTATACTCTTGATATGGTGTTTGAATGTAAGGTTACATCGCTTGAACAAATTATTCCGGCAGATGATGTTGCTGATTTTGTGTTTTTACCAATTTCCAAAGACCTGATTGAAGGTGTTGGTCTGATGTCTATAAAAAATATTTTGCGTGCATATATAAAATAGGCTTGAGCTTGTATTTTTTTTTATGTAATTTCCCGTAAGGAAAATGCTTTTTCTCTATCTAACTGTTAAAAAAAACATATGGAATTTCTTAAAAAATACCTTTTTGAAATAATTTTTTCGATTCTCGGAATTATTGGTGGATATGCTTACTGGCATTATGTTGGTTGTGCGAGTGGACAATGCCCTATAACATCTCGCTGGTATACGAGTGCAATATATGGTATGTTAATGGGGTTTTTGCTCGGACAGATTGTTCGTGATTATGTTGCAAAACAAAAATCAAAAAACACACAGAATAATTAACGTTATTTATGAGTATGTAATCCGCATTCCTTTTTCGAATTGTCTTCCCACCACCATCGTCCGGCACGAAAGTCTTCGCCGGGTTGAATAGCCCGTGTGCAGGGTTCACAACCGATACTTACAAAACCTTTGTCATGTAGAATGTTATAGGGAATGTTATTTTTTTGAATGTAGTCCTGAACTTCTTTGAATGTCCAGTTTACGAGCGGATTACATTTTATCATATCTCTGTCTGAATCATATTCAAACATATGAAGATTTTGTCTGTTTTCTGATTGTTCGGCACGTATACCGGTAACCCATATTTTTTGGTTTTGTAAAGCTCTGTTTAATGGTATTACTTTCCGAATGTAGCAACACTCTTTGCGGTTTTCTACCGATGTATAAAAGCTATATGGTCCTTTTTCCGAAACCATTTTTTCTACTTTTTCTGTTTCCGGAAAAAATGCGAAGATTGGTTTGTTATATTTTTCGAGTGTCTTATTATACACTTTGTATGTTTCTTTAAATAATCGGCCTGTGTCGAGAGTTACAACTTGTATTGGAATGTTATTAGAAAAAACAATATCGGTAATAACCTGATCTTCGAGACCGAAACTTGTGGTGAAAATAATTTTCCCGGGAAATGTTTCGGCAGCTTGGTGCAGAATTTCAGCTAATTTTTTTGTTTGTGCGTCAGCATTTAATGTGTCGATGATAGCTTTCATAGTGAAAAATAGGTATTATTGTTGTTCGAATAGCTCAATTTTTTCTTTCCACTCGTGCGGAATTTTTATTGATTCATGTTTTGTGTAGTTCATACACACAAATGTTGTAATGGTGAATGAACATAGTTCCATTCCCTCTTCTGAAGGGAGTAATATTGCTTGGAGTAAATCAAAACTTTTTGTGCCAAATCGGATGGTTTTTGATACAAGTTGAATGTCGTCAAATAAAAAAAGTTCTTTGAGAAAAGTTGTGTTCGATTGGGCAATAGCAACGTGTTTTTTCTCTGAAAATGCATGTTCTCCAAGTACGTCGTTAAAATAATTGACTCTGCCCAAATCATAATATTCGTAATACACCGCATTGTTTACATGTCCTGCCAAATCTATGTCATTATACCTTGTTTGAACAGGAATTGCATGAAAAAACTGATATGATAAAATATCTTCGGATTTCATTATTTTCGTATTATGGTGCATTCGGCATTATTGTTTATTTTGACAATACTTGATGCCGAAAAAGCAGTACGATCGTCTTGTCGGTACGTTACAATGTAATCAACTCCTGAAAGAATTTCTTCGGATATTTCATCGTAATAATCCGGTGCCGGCTCGCCGTGTATATTTGCCGATGTTGATATTATCGGGCGACGAAATTTTTGTATAAGTTCTTGAACAAAAGGTTCTTTACATACCCTAATGCCAATTGAACCGTCTGCACCAATTACATTTGAGGGCAGATTGATGCCTTTTTCAAAAATAACAGTAATTGGTTTTTGTGATAGTTCAATAATGTCAAATGCAATTTCAGGAGGGTCTTGAACATATCGTTCTACCATTGCATCGGAATCGACGAGAATAATGAGTGGCACTGGTGCATTTCTGTTTTTTATTGAGAAAATTTTGTTTACCGCTTCTTCGTTGGTGGCATCGCACCCTATGCCCCAGATTGTATCTGTTGGATAGCATAGGGTGCCACCTGATTTTAAAATATGTAAAGATTTTTCAATATCTTGCTTCATCTGTTTTTTATAATGATGCGTTTTTTAATTTTTCCATTCCTTCAATAACTTGCTCGCGTGAAGCAAATGCAGAAAAACGGAAATAGCCTTCTCCTGCTGAACCGAAACCGGAACCCGGAGTTCCCACAACTTGAATTTGTTCAATTAGTTGGTCAAAAAAGTCCCATGATTTCATGCCGTTTTTGGTCTTGAGCCATACATATGGAGCATTTACCCCACCAAATACGGTGAATCCTTGTTCTTGAAGGCTTTCTTTCATAATGCGTGCATTTTCCATATAGTATGCAATGGTTTCTTCCACTTGTTTTTTACCTTCGGGAGAATAGATTGCAGCAGCAGCTTTTTGAACAGGATATGATGTCCCGTTGA
This sequence comes from Bacteroidales bacterium, assembly GCA_027858745.1. GTDB lineage: Bacteria > Bacteroidota > Bacteroidia > Bacteroidales > UBA1715 > JAQICB01. The sequence goes on along the minus strand of JAQICB010000001.1, from coordinate 8,960 downwards.
ATTTAGTAGCATGGCGGCGTGCCCATAATTTTTTCACCGAAACGTCATTTCCTTTTGAATCCGTTGCTATTAGCGTTTCAGGGATAATTGTGTATGCACATCGTGTTCCGGTAAATCCTGCTTTTTTAGAAAAACTACGGAATTCAATAGCACAGTTTTCTGCTCCTTCAATTTCAAAAATAGAGTGTGGCACATTATCTTCTTGAATAAATGCTTCGTATGCTGCATCAAACAAAATGATAGATTTATTTTTTTGTGCATATTCTACCCATTTTTTTAACTCTTCTTTGGTTGCTGTTGTGCCTGTTGGATTGTTTGGATAACACAGGAAAATAATGTCGATTTTTTTCGAAGGAATTTCAGGAATAAAATTGTTTTCTTCATTACAAGGCATGTAATGAAGACCTTCGTATTGACCTTTTTCATTCGTGGTACCTGTTCGTCCAGCCATTACTGAAGTGTCGACATATACGGGATATACAGGGTCTTGAACGGCAATTGAGTTGTCGAGACCAAATATTTCGAGAATATTTCCGGTGTCGCATTTTGACCCGTCAGAAATAAATATATCATCCGCAGTAATTGTGGTAATTCCACGTGCTTTAATCTCATTATCTATAATGGCATTTCGGAGAAAATCATAGCCTTTATCAGGACCGTATCCTTTGAAACTTTTTTCTTGACCCATTTCATCAACACCCTCGTGAAATGCTTGCATTACAGCAGGACACAATGGTTTTGTGACATCGCCAATACCCATTTTAATAATTTTTTTGTCGGGATGTGCCTCTGCATAGTTTGAAACTCTTCTTCCTATTTCAGGGAACAAATACCCTGCTTGTAATTTTGAATAATGCTCGTTTATTCGTGCCATAAATTTCTTTTTTTTATTAATAATTCTGTGCAAATATATAATTTTGATGGCAAACCCCGATACCTTAAATCGTTAAATTCGTCGTATTATTTTATGAGTAATTTTTTATAGAATCAGAAAAGCAGTATTTTTGGATAAATATATTGAAATATAGTAAGTTTCATATAAGCTTTAAAAATAATTAAAATAAACACATGAATTATATATTATCTGACGGAACGTCGCACGAAAATTTACAACCGCTCACTTTTACTCGTCCTGTTGCCGAATTACGATGTGGGATTTTAACAATTCGCGAAAAATGGGAACTGTATCTGCATACACAGTGCTCGTATATTACCCAAGCGTATTTGACCGGTAAATATCCCTTGATGAGCAATGAGGTAAATGTTATTATTAATGCTGCTTGTTTGCCACATAAACAAAGTGTTGATGCAATTCAGCATATTGATAACAATACTATTATAATTGATGATGCTGAAAAGGTTGTTGCTGCGTGTGTAGCTAGCGATAAAGTTCATTTGTCTTTTGGTCAATTGCAAGCTGAGTTGAAAACTGTACGGCTCAATTGTACGTGTGCTACAATTGACTATCCCTGGGATATTTTTACCCGTAATTCGGCAGAAATTGAATTGGATTTTGCTCTGCTCACACACGGAAAAGTGTCTCAGAAACTGTCGGAAACCAATACGGTTATTTGTCCCGAAAATGTGTTTGTAGAAGAAGGAGCAGAAGTTGAATGTGCAATATTGCAGGCTCGAGGTGGAAAAATATATATTGGGAAAGATGCCCTTGTTATGGAAGGGGCGATAATACGCGGACCTTTTGCATTGTGTGAACATGCAACCGTAAAAATGGCAGCAAAAATCTACGAAGGATCAACAATTGGACCTCATTCTAAGGTTGGGGGAGAGGTTCAAAATTCGGTAATTACCGGTTATTCAAACAAAGGACATGATGGATATCTGGGAAATGCAGTAATCGGAGAGTGGTGTAATCTTGGTGCCGATACCAATAATTCTAATCTAAAAAATGATTATTCAGAAGTACGTGCATGGAATTATCCCTCCCAACGATTTTTGAAAACCGGTCTGCAATTTTGCGGATTAATTATGGGTGATCATTCAAAATCGGCAATAAATACCATGTTTAATACCGGTACGGTGGTCGGCGTAAATGCGAATATATTTGGTGCCGGATTTCCTCGAAATTTTGTGCCATCTTTTTCGTGGGGCGGTGCACAAGGAATGGATGTGTATACATTGAAACGAGCATTGACTGTTGCTAAAAGAGTCTACGAACGGCGACATATAAAAATTTCCGGAGAGGATATTGCCATTTTAACATATATTTTTCAGCAGACAGAAGAATATCGTCGCTTTTAAGTCATTTGTAGGCTTTGGCATATTCATTGACTATACCATGTCTAATAAAATTAAATATGAATACTGACAAATTGACGATATATTATGGATGATTCGCAAAGAAGTAATTTTGAAAGAAATATGTATTATGATATGATAAGTTCTGAATCTGAGATTATTCCCCTTTTTTCTGAAGATGAGGAACTCGATTTTAACTCTGTTGATGTCCCTGAATCTTTACCGATATTACCTTTAAAAAATGCAGTTCTTTTCCCCGGAATTGTTATGCCAATAACGGTAGGACGTGAGAAGTCTATTGAGCTTGTTCGAGATTACAACAAAAAATCGAAAATAATAGGTACTGCAACGCAAAAAAATCCTCAAATAGAAGACCCTCAGATTGAGGATTTATATGAAGTTGCTTCTATAGCTCAAATAGTACGGATTCTTGAAATGCCGGATGGAAACACAACGGTTATCTTGCAGGGCTTAGGTCGAGTGACTATTGAGGAGCAATTGCAAAGCGAACCATATTTGATGTGTAAAACTGCTGCACGTACCGATGTTAAAAGTCCTCTTGATGATGAGTTTAAAGCGATTTTGGGAACTTTAAAAGATATGATTTTTAAAATCATTAAATTGTCTGCTAATATTCCGAAAGAAATAACTTTTGCCATCAAGAATATTACAAATCCTCTTTTCCTCATTAATTTTATTGCGGCAAACACCGATGTTGCTCTTGAGCAAAAACTTGAGCTTATGCACGTCGATGTGGTGAAGGATAGGGCAACTTTACTGATGAAATTTTTGGCTCAGCAAATACAAATGCTCGAAATAAAAAATGATATTCTTATGAAAACGCGTAAGGATATTAATCAACAACAACGAGATTTTTTCTTGCAACAGCAAATTAAACAAATTCAAAGTGAGTTGGGCGATAATTCTATGGAACAAGAAATTCAGGATTTGCGTGATAAGGCTCAACATAAAAAATGGCCCGATTCTATTCGGTTGCACTTCGAAAAAGAAGTAACCAAATTGGCTCGAATGAATGTGCAAGCTGCAGAACATTCGGTTCATTACAACTATGTACAAACTCTTATCGAGTTGCCATGGGATGAACATACGGAGGATAATTTCGATTTAGATCATGCACAGAAAATCCTCGATGAAGACCATTATGGACTCGAAAAGGTGAAAGATAGAATTATTGAACATCTTGCTGTATTAAAATTAAAAGGTGATTTTAAGTCTCCGATTATTTGTTTGTATGGCCCTCCTGGAGTCGGAAAAACCTCTTTAGGAAAATCGGTTGCTCGTGCTTTGAATAGAAAATATGCTCGTATTTCATTGGGTGGCTTGCATGATGAGTCTGAAATTCGCGGACATCGAAAGACATATATCGGTGCTATGCCAGGACGAATTATTCAAAATATTAAAAAAATAAAAACTTCAAATCCGGTTTTTGTGCTTGATGAGATTGATAAGGTGGGGAAAGATTTTCGTGGCGACCCCGAATCTGCTCTCCTCGAGGTGCTCGATCCTGAGCAAAATAATTCCTTCTATGATAATTATTTGGAATTGGATTATGATTTATCAAACGTATTGTTTATTGCAACGGCAAATAATATTGGAAATATAAGTCCTGCTTTACGAGATAGAATGGAGTTGATAGATGTGTCGGGGTATATTATTGAAGAAAAAGTGGAAATTGCCAAGCGTCATCTTATTCCCAATCAGTTGAAAAATCATGGCTTTGATGAAGAATATGCAGCGATTTTTACGAATGAACTTGTTGAACATATTGTAACGTATTATACCAGAGAGTCAGGGGTGCGTACTTTAGATAAACGTATTGCGAGTGTGTTGCGCGCCTTGGCAAAAAAAATGGTAATGAATGAAGAGTTCGATCAGACCATGACTATTCCTCAGGTTGAAACGATACTCGGACCTCGAAAAATTTCGCCTGATATCTATCAAGGTAATGATATTGCCGGGGTTGTTACCGGTTTGGCATGGACACAAGCAGGAGGTGATATTTTGTTTATTGAAACAAGTCTGAGTAAGGGAAAAGATTTGAGTATGACCGGAAATCTTGGGAATGTGATGAAAGAATCGGCTACAATTGCTCTGGAATACATAAAGGCTCATGCACAAGATTTTGACATAGATTCGAATATTTTTGAAAATACGCACGTACACGTTCATGTCCCCGAAGGAGCTATTCCGAAAGATGGACCCTCTGCCGGTGTTACCATGGTAACGTCTATGATAAGTGCGTTTACAAAACGGAAAGTAAAAGCACGCATTGCTATGACGGGTGAAATAACTTTACGTGGAAAAGTTTTACCGGTAGGTGGCATCAAGGAAAAAATTCTTGCAGCAAAACGTGCCGGTATTACAGAAATATTCTTATGTACAGAAAATAAAAAGGATGTTGACGATATTGCACCTTTATATGTAAAAGGATTGAAGTTTACATATATTTCAACAATTCAGGAAGTTGTTGGTAAAGCTTTGTTGAAAACTACTGTTTAATTGAGAGCATTAATAACCTGAACTCGAAAAATTACGTCGAACTCAGGTTAATAAGTGCGGTGCCGTTAAATAACGGTACAACAGGACAGGTGTCGTTTGTAAGACAATAATCGATACAGTCGTCAAGTTTATTCTTTCGAAGACGTTCGCGTTGAGCACAGGTGTCTATGAGTTTTCTAAGATTGCTTTTGTGATTGTTCCACATGTCGACTGCTGCGCTTGTAGAATCACAAATTGATTTGTATAATTCGGTTGTAAGCAATCTTTCTGATAATGCTCCGGCAAAAACAGTATCTTCAATATTATATCTGTTTTTCCAGCCGGCACATAAAATAACTACCGGTGTATTTTGTGTTATTAACCATTCGGTTAATGCTGTAATGTTTGAAAAGGCTCCAATAACAACAGCTTTGGATTCCGATGCTGCTGTTTGAATAGTCTTTGTGCCATTGGTTGTGCTATATACGACATTTTTTCCTCGTACCAATTCTTCCGAAAAATTATAGGGAGAATTACCTAAATCGGCAAAATCTAATATTAATCCATCTCGTTCGGCTGCTATAACAAAATCTTTGTTTTTGTATGAAAGTGCCTCCTCTTTTGATTCTACCGGAATTATGCTCGAAACACCATTTGCAAAAGCTGTACAAATAGAACTTGTTGCACGAAGTACGTCAACCACAACAACTATGGCATCTTTATTTTTGTAAAAATTAAATAATGCGGGACTGTAACAAACTTCGAGTGAATTCATATATTTTGTTTTGATAATGATTCTTTGTCTTGAATATCTAAAGCAACAATAATAGCGGTAAATGACCAAAATAATATGGCAATTTTATCGTAATCTAAGAAATTATTTAAAAAAGCGTGAACGTAATATGTTATAAGCCCAAGACTTAAGAATAATACGATTTTTTTTATTGCATTATCTTGTGTTCGGTAGTACAATCGGAATGCAGTTGTTAAGGTTATAATAATAATGAGGATGAAAGAAAGCGAACCTATAAATCCGGCTTCTGAAAGTAATCCGAGATATTCACTATGAGCGTTTCCCAAATCTGCTGCGTTGGTGCTTATTATTGTTCGGTCTTCTGAATGTTGAAACGGAGCGTAGAGAAACATATAGGTTCCCGGTCCCCAGCCCATAATTGGTCGTTCTTCGAACATGCGTAATGCACATTTCCATCTGTTGATTCGCTCAAGATTTGAAGCATCTGTTGTAATATTTGACATAGATTTTATATGTGCTGAAAAATCTGTACTCGAAACTTCATCGTTTTTTTCTAATGAATACATTATTGAATGGCTTATTGGAATGAGTATGCTTAAGGATAAAACACTAATAATTATAAGTGAGCGAAATTTTATTCGTAATTTAATAAGTATCCATATGCCTATAGCTACAACTAAACTGAGCCATGCCGCTCGTGTGTAGGAAAAAACGAGTGCAATTAAGATAATGCTGATTGCAAAAATCTGTAAAAATCGAATGTTAAATGTTTTACGAACACTTTGCGTAATGCCAACTATTGCCGGCAAAATCATTGCTAGAGCTGCTCCGTAAGAGGTGTGGTCGTTGAAGAAAGGATGCATGACATAATGACCCGCCTTTTGGGTAAACTCTTCTTGAGCATGCTTAAAAAGAGTGATGCCGATAACAATCATGAGACCAAATGTGTAAGCCCATAGGTATTTCGAAATATATGATTTGTCCTCAACAAGCTGGGTGACCAAAAAATAAAAGTTTACGATAAACCAAAGTCGTACTAATAGATATTTGAAGGAAACTATTGGTAATTCAGAACTAAGAGAGGTGAGAAAAAGCCATATTAAATAAAAATAGATACTGATACTTACCGGGTGTACAAGCACTTTTTTATCGAATTTTCGTTCAGTTATCAGTTTTAAGAAAAACAGTCCCATTACGCCAAATAAGAAAGGTTCTGTAGGAAGACTCATGTCGAGGCTTATGTCGGGAAGAAAATATGATAACTGAAGGGAAAGTGGGGCACAAAAAGCTATGATAAGCATTAAATGTTTTAATGATACAAAAGCCAAGAGCAGTAATAAAAGTACAAACGGAATCGCATTTATTATATACGAATCCTGTGAAATAAAAAACATATTAACGACAATAAAAAGAGCCGTAAATACATATAGTTGTATGGACGTCGAACGAGAAATCACTAAATAGTATTAATTGCTTCTGATTTTTTTCTTTGAAAATCTTTGATTAAATCAATAATAACTAAGACAACAAAGGCAAATAAGAATGTTGCTATAGTAGATATAAGCACAATCATTAAGCGTTTTGGTTTTGCTTTTTTATCGGATTTATAAGCTTTGTTAACTACAAAATAATGAGTTAAATCTCGTTCGGCATTTACTTTTGCTTCTTTGAGCCTTGAGTTTAATAAACTCAATTGTTCTTTTTCATATAACAAAAAATCTCGGATTGAAACATACGAACTACCATATTTTGCAAGTGTATCAAGCGTCGATTTAATTTTATCGGCACCCCGCGTGTTTCGTGATGCGAGGGCATCAGCATATGCTTTGTTGAGTACTTCCGATTGCGATTCGAAATCAAAAACCCCTTTGCTCATAATTGTTGCAAGAGAATCTTCAAGTTTATTTATTTGTTGTTCTTTAATATCATACTCTTCTTTTACAATTGTATAGGCCTCAACTGCTCGTCTTTTTGTCATTTTATTCATAACAGAGTCAATTAAATACATGATGTTGTTTGCTATGAGTGCAGCAGTGTCAGGGCTATGGTCGAAAACTTCAACTTCTATTGCCATGTATTTGGTGCGAGAAAAATGAATTTTATTATAAAATTTCTTCATCATTTTATCGCGTGGATAAGATGTAGTGATTGTATCAATTTCATAATGATTCCATAAATTATATTTTTCAATAATTCGGTTTCGTAGTTCATCACTGTGAAGAACTTGTAGTATTTGTTCAAGATCTTCTTCTTCACCAAAAACAGACTCCGATTTATATGTGTTAACCGTAGAAATAAGTGATTGCGAAATAGATGCAGAAGGTGCCGGAAAAAGTATTACGCTTGATCTGAATTGCGGAGTGAGAACGAAAAATGCAATTATTGTTGAAATAATAAATGCACACACAGAAATGATTATAAGAGGTTTTTTATATAAAAATATGCGAAATAATAAATCATTTGAATTAAATGAATATCGGTCGTTTTTTTTCATAGTATTAGTATTGTTAAAAATTAAAATAATCCGAATAACTCAGCATCAATTTTATTTATGATTGTGCTGAAATCTTCTGGTTTGTCAATAAAATTTATGCTGTCAGTATCAATTATGAGAATCTTACCCGAATCATAGGATTTAATCCATGTTTCGTAGCGTTTGTTCAGGCTTTGTAAATAATCAATTCTGATGGTGTTTTCATATTCTCTTCCTTTTGTTTGAATGCGTTTTACCAAGGTAGGAATAGATGCTTTGAGATATATTAATAAATCTGGTGGTTGAACTAACTTTTCAACTTGTCTAAAGAGAGAAAAATAGGTCTCAAAATCGCGTGTTGCCATAAGCTCCATGTCGTGAAGGTTGGGAGCAAAAATATAGGCATCTTCGTATATGGTTCGGTCTTGTACTACATTTTCACCGGAATTGTGAATTTCCATAATATGTTGGAGCCGACTGTGTAAAAAATAAATTTGAAGATTAAAAGCCCAAGCTTTCATGTCTTTGTAAAAATCATCCAAATATGGATTGTCATCAACATCTTCATAATTGACGGTCCAATTGTATTGTTTTGCCAGTAATCCGGCTAACGTTGACTTACCTACGCCTATGTTTCCGGCTATAGCTACATGCATAATATAAACTGTTTAAATTTTGAGAATGTAAAAATACAAAAAAAAAAATTGCTAACTGTATTTTTCCTTTTCATATGTTTATTTTAATTATTTTCAAAGCCTTTCTGTAGCTGACCATGATTTTTAAATGTAATTTAAAAAAAACAATACAATGTCTATGGTATACAAATCGCTAATCATAGTTAGGTTCTTATATTATTAACTTTTATGATTATCCGTGTTTGTACCTAAATTCATTTTTATTACTAACAGCAGCCACTAAAAGCCTACCAAATAAGGCTTCTTTAAAGTATCTGCGATTGAACTTATAACAGAATTCATC
>JAQICB010000166.1 GCA_027858745.1 Bacteroidales bacterium | reverse complement strand
GCTCGCTATTATTCAATAATTTGCCTTGATAAACAGCTTTTTATATCAACCGAGGACAAAGGACGAGCTCAGCGGAGCTAATCTGAACTCGAAAAATTACGTCGAACTCAGGTTTATAATAACAATTTGAGACAACATTATTGCTACATTTACATTATTTCTTTTTTGGATAATCAAATCGAACAAGACGTCCTTTTGCCGAAAATATTTCTGACCATGTTTCAATATTTAACACGATAAGAACAGAGCCTAAAGTAGTGACATGCTGATATTCATTGCCAGGACAGAGAATATTAAGAAAATCTGAAATGCCGGGATTATGAGCACACAAGAATGCCGTTTCTACATTATCATCGATTTGTGCCAATTCTTGTTGCATAGTTTCAAATGATGCTAAATATAAGGAAGGTAGATATCTAATAATTGACGAGGTATATCCTAATGTTGTAATTCTTTCTACGGTACCAACTGTTCGTACAGAATCACTCAATAATATTATATTGGGACGAGGATATTTTTGAATCAACACACTCGTCATAAGCGGAATATCACGTTTCCCTCGTTGGTTCAACTCACGTTCATGATCGGCTACCCCCTCTTGGTTCCAATCAGATTTTGCGTGGCGTACTAGTATTAGTTTCTTCATCTCTCAAGTTATAATGTTATTTGTGGATAAAAATACAATTTTTTATCAATAATATATACCATCATAATAATTAAAATTAAAACTTCTGAATAAAATATAATGTGAACCAAGAGTTCCCTTTTATATGTTTTTATTATAAAATGAAGATTTAGAAAACATTAACTCATCATTTTTCTTTTCATTGTACACATTTCAAAAAATATGTATAAAAAGTAAAAAAAACTGACCAAAAAAATTACGGGATTCACGTAAATATGTATTTTTGTTCTTTTTAAACAATTAACTCAAATTATAATCTTAATACACGAATTATGAAATTCAAAGAAATACGTAAAGTCCTGTTCGAACATGAACAATCAGGAGGGATACTATTAATTTTAAGCACAGTCATATCATTAGTTCTCGCAAATTTAGCTACCGGTGGTGCTTACATTGCAATGTGGGAAACTGAAATTATTCCACATTTTTCGGCAGGTGCTATTATTAACGATGCCCTTATGGCTATTTTCTTTTTACTTATCGGTCTCGAACTGAAGCGAGAATTTTTAATTGGTCAGCTGTCGAATGTTAAAAAAGCAATGTTGCCTATTATTGCAGCTGTAGGTGGCATGGCTGTTCCTGCATTAATTTACACATTTTTCAATTACGGATCAGATACTATGTCTGGATGGGCTATTCCTACCGCAACAGATATTGCGTTTTCACTTGCTATTTTATCCTTATTAAGTAAAAGGGTTCCCTTTGCTCTTAAAGTATTTTTAACTGCTCTTGCAGTTGTAGACGATTTAGGTGCTATTATCGTTATTGCTATTTTCTATTGCAAAGATTTCGATTTAATGAGTTTAATTTATGCACTTTCAACATTCGGTGTATTAATTCTACTTAATAAAGCTAAAATTAATAACATTATTTTTTACATTATTGGAGGTGCAATTATGTGGTACTTTATGCATCATTCTGGTGTTCATGCAACAATTGCCGGCGTATTATTGGCATTTACCATTCCGTTTAACAAAGGCGAAAAAACTGCTCCTGCACACAGATTAGAACATTTTTTACTCAATCCGGTAACATTCTTAATTTTACCATTGTTCGCATTATCGAATACTGCCATTGCAATAAGCGGAAGCTTTCAAGAAACGCTTACTCAAAACTACAGTCTTGGTATTTTATTAGGTCTTTTTGTTGGTAAACCTCTCGGTATTCTATTATTTAGCTTTATTACGGTAAAAATTGGTTTATCAAAACTAATGGATGGGGTTAATTGGAATCATATTATTGGTGTTGGTATGGTTGCCGGCATTGGTTTTACCATGTCTATTTTTGTAACATTATTAGCATTCGAAAACCAAACAATTATTAATAACTCAAAATTAATGATTCTTACTGCTTCATTACTTTCGGGGCTGGGTGGATATCTCTATCTTCGATTTTTGTGTGGATATAAAGTGAAACAGGAATAAATACTATGTGCTTTTTACGTACAATCGGTAACGATTTTTATTGTAATAACACTCGCATATATCTTAAAACCTGAGTTCGATATAATTTTTTAGGTTCAGAACGCTTATAAATAGTGAGATTCAATCAAAAATAATGAAATAATAACGGGTTATTATAAATTATTTTTGAGCTGAAGATGGCTGTTTATAAGCGGAAAAAGTATGCTTTGCATAAAAAACAGTTTTTCTGCGTTAAATT
>JAQICB010000128.1 GCA_027858745.1 Bacteroidales bacterium | reverse complement strand
TATTCTCCGGCATTTAAATAACTCACATCATAATCCAAGCTATTTATTCCATCTGTGGGACCATCAACTATAGATCCGCCGGTATGCGTTCCCTCGTACCAAGTGAAATCAAAATCGGTCATATTTACTTGATTTACCGATGGTGACAAGGTGGTAGTTTCTCCGGTACATAAATATAAATCCGTGTCCGTAGATTCAATGGTAAAGGCAACCGGTGAGATACATGGGCAATCCTGTATTAATGTTACCGGTATTCTATCACAAAAATGCTGAGCCGTTTTGAATTGAATATCAAACACAAACCCTGAATTTGTTTGATCAGGATTTCCATACCCACTCACACCAATATCCTGACGAATAATATCGCCCGTAACATTATCAACTATTCCGGAAGACAAGGTGCAGTTTCCACGACCTACTTTTGGATTATTTAAGCCTGTCCCACTATATGCTCGTACACCCATAAAATAAGTCCCGGGTTGTAAAACAACACTCCCTGTTGCAGTTAATTGTACATCTAAATCTTGCACTTCACTTGCATCACGAGTTCTCTCATAATCAGCAACAAGTGTTCCTATAAGATTATTATTATCAGCAACATACCCTCCATTATTCATTCGACTCCCATACACACCCATAGTAATGGTTGCCGTTCCAGAATTACCAACAGTATATATTGAAGAGCGAAACATAAACGAAAGTTCTTCAATAGTAATTTCTTCTGTTACCGTAAAACCTGTTGCAAAACTATTATCTTGATTAATTGTTCCATTATTTAAATTTAAATCACCTGAAAACCATGTTGGGTCACAGCCTTGACTTTTACGCAAAACCGAGCCGCTCGCATATGCAGATTCCTCAACATATACAATTTTATCAGTCCCTGATCCGGACTCAGCATCATTAATGCTAATTCGCACATCATCACTTCCATTACTCATCCCCAATAATTGAGTACTCGTTTCAGTAGGATACCATGAATAAACGGCATCAACAGTTGCATTTACATGCACATCAGATGAATCTTCACAATATATTAAAGAAGGAATTGAATACGTTTGCAGCCACACATCGATTGTCATTTCACCAAACTCAATATCGTACGGCTCACAACCGGTATTAGTTCCCGTATATTCAATTTCAACGCGATAGGTTCCGGGTTGCGTAGCTGCATACTCAAGAGCATTTAGAGCGGTTCCGGAAAAAACAAGAGAACCACCTCTATACCATCGTATTTCATAATCAGTTTCATTTACAGTAGCACTAGTTTCCACCTGAAAACCCGAATTCAAATCAATACCCGGACCTGCCAAAAAATCTGATTCACACACCGTTATATCACCCGGTGTTAATGCAACAAATGGTCGTGGCGCCGGAAATCCACAACCGGTAGGAGGATTAATTTTAGATGCATATGAAGCACCTGTTGTGCTATTAAGACCTAATTGCCCGACCTCGTTACACCCCCATGCCCACATAGAACCATCAGCACGACCATAAAATCCCCAGGTATCACCACGGTTTATAAGAATCACATCATCATGAACCGCACCAGGGGCAAACTGAATATATTCGGTAACTCCCGAAGAACCTGCCGTTGTACCATTACCGGTCGCACCTCCATCTCCACAACCTCCACCTCCCCAGGCAACAGGTTTACCATCAACAGTTACTGCCATTCCATATCCTTGTCCACCACCAATAGCTTTTGCCAATAAGTACGTACCATCATTACTTGCCCCAGTAGTTGTACCTGCAAGTACTCTTCGTGGATCAGAACCCGTATAGTTAGTTGTTGTATTTCCGGTTGAATTATTCCAACCACCATTTCCCCAGGTCCACACATAGCCATCAACATCAAGAGCACCGGCAAAAACATCACCACACATAATATCAGTAACATTATCCATAATTGTATTATCAGCATAAAAAACCGGACGAGCCCATGGGTCAATTAACGCATCACCACTTGCAGGATTTCCTGTACCTGCGATATTTCTACCTAACACACCATACTGCCCATACCCCCAAGAGTACATAGTCCCAACACCATCACCATCAGGATCGACAAGTGCATATGCACCATTATCGCCGGCAAAGACTTGCACGACACCTTCTAAGGGATTCCCATCCGATGTTCTAACATATACCGCACGTGTTTGATCTATTTGATTTCCATTTCCTAACTGTCCAAAACAATCATCATATGGAGGTGAAAAACCATTATTATTACCTCCCCACGAAACTAATCGACCATCATCTAAAATCGAAAAACTTGAATTATTACCAGCATATACAACAGCGGCATTTATCAACTCCCCACTTGCATTTTTATGGCTGGCCGCAATTTCTGCCGACGCCAACACTTTTGTCGGAGCATCAACAAATCCGCCACTTCCCAATGCTGTACCATTCCCTACTTGACCTTTACTGTTATTACCCCACGACCATACTTCATTATAACAATCAAGTGCCACAAAGTGAGAACCTGAACCGGAATTCACTTGCTTAATATCATATTCCGTTCCGGTATCGGGATTAATAGGAAATGTAACCGCTTGAGGTGTACTATACAAATTAGCCGTGCCACCGGTTCCTAACAAACCGGTTCCTTGTTCTGTTGTGGAATTATTACCCCATGTATACACTTTTCTATTGTTACACACAAAACTTGAAACAGAATTACCTCCGGAAATAACTAAATCTCTTTGAGAAAAAGCACTTATTACACTCATTACAGCAGTAATAAATACCAATAAAAATCTACGTGTTTTCATGACAGTATTTTTTAGGAAATTATAAATTTCTTTACCTTAACTATTTATATGACTCTACGCTTTCATAAAAAGTTGCATAAATATACATTGTTTTTAGTTTTTTAACAAATTATCAACACTATTTATACGTAAAAACCGCCAGTAGCTTGTAATTCAGAATACTCATTTTTTCAAAAAAAAAAACAGAGGGTGGAAACATTTTTGTTTTTTTTTGTTTCCATTAAAAAAAATTATATAGATTTGCATTATGGAAAAAGATGAAATAATAATACGTGTAATGGGTATCTTTTCGACATACGGCGTGCGAACCGTATCGATGGATTTTATTGCACAATCTATACCTCTTGCAAAGAAAGATCTCCTTCAAATAGCAAAAAACAAAGAAGGACTAATAGAATTAATATTTGGATATCGCTACGAATTAGCTCAAAAACTTTATGAAAAAACAAATAAAGAAACTGAAAATGCCATAGACACACTACTCAAAATGAGCACATATGCATACAAAACACGAAACGAATTTAAACACATGCTCGATTTTGAATTTAAAAAATACTATCCAGAACTTTACAAGACATACAATAAAACATGTGAACATGACTTTGCAGAAAGCATAAAAAATAATATTATAATCGGAAAAAAAGAGGGAGTATATCGTACAGATTTAAATCCTGATATAACGACACATTTATATTTAGAAAAAATTCGCATGTTACACACCCAAATAGCTGACTCTGAACTAAAATGGAAACCACAAAAACTATTTACCGAAGCACTTATAAATCATATACGAGGAATTTCAACAATACAAGGGATTGAATATTTCGAAGAAAAAAAACATCTAATTCAACATTTACTTGATGACTAATACTATGAAAAAACAATTAATTTTAATGGGTCTAACTCTCATTTCAACTTTTGGTTTTACGCAAGAAAACATATCACTTAATCTCAAAGAGGCACAACAAAAAGCACTCTCAAACAATATTACCATTAAAAATGCACAACTTGCGGTGCAAGCAGCCCAACACAACATTAAGGCAAGTGTAGCTCAGGGATTGCCCCAAGCTGAAGGTACGATAGATTACTCATACTACTTTGATTATGAAATTGATTTCTCTTTCAGCAGCTCGTCCGAATCAACACCAAATATCGATTATACAGCATTAGATGCCGGCGATATGGAAATCATGAAACTACTTGAAGATATGGGTGGCTCTTCTGAACCAATTATTATGGAAGGAAGTGCAAGCGGTGGTATTCAAGTAAGCCAATTGCTGTTTAGCGGTCAATACTGGGTCGGCATACAAACCGCAAAACTTGCAAAATTGCTTTCGGAAAAACAATTGGAACAAAAACGAATAGAAATAATAGAATCGGTTACCAATGTTTATTATGGTATATTAATATTGGAAGAATCAATAGATGTACTTGAATCGAGCATCGACAATTTACACAAAACACAAAGAAAAACAGCAGCAATGGTTCGGGCAGGTTTGGCGGAAGAAACCGACACTCTGCAAATTCAGCTATCATTGAATGCTCTGTCGAATAACATATCGGAACTTCATCGCTCATTAGATTTCAACTATACAATGCTGAAATTTTTATTGGGAATTTCATACGACACAGACGTGAAATTAACCGACAAAATTGATTCTTTTATCAATGAACAAGAAATACTGAATGCAATTGAAAAAAACTTTAGCGTTTCAAACAATATTGACTATCAACTCATAGAAACGCAAGTTGCATTAAGTGAAAAAATGGTTTCTTTAGAAAAAATGTCATATGCACCAACTCTAGCCGGTTTTTATACATATAATTATAAATTTCAAACAACCGGTATAGACATGACCCCGAACCACATTGTCGGATTATCATTACAAGTACCTCTTTTTTCGAGCGGTCAACGCTACCACTCGGTACAAAAAGCAAAAATTGAAGCTGCACAAACACGTAATGCACAACAATTAATGAATGATAACCTTGTGATGCAAATGCAACAAGCTCAATATAATCTTAAAAATGCGTACGAGAATTATCTGTTACAAAAAGAAAATATTGAATTAGCAGAAACCATTTACATTAAAACCCAAAGAAAATACGAATATGGAGTAGTCTCAAGTTTTGAATTAACCCAAGCAAACAACTCATATTTGGAAGCACAATCTAATTATTTGCAAGCATATATAAAATTATGCCAAGAAAAAAATGCTCTTGATAAATTAACCAATTCATTATAAAAAAATAAATACAAAACTGAAATGAAAACAATTGTTCAATTAACTGCGGTAAGTATTATAAGTTTAGGTCTTTTTTCATGCAATCAACAAGATGCAACACAAAAAGAATCTCAAGCAGAAAATACAGAAAAAGAAAGAATCTATCCAGTAAAAACACAAAAAATTTTACGCGAAGAAATTTCTATAGAAGAGACCTATCCTGCGACAATATCTGCCGGCGAAGAGGTGCATTTAGCACCAACTCAACCAGGACAAATTCAAGAAATTTTGGTTGACGCCGGAGATAAAGTCTCGAAAGGTCAATTACTTATCAAAATGGATCCAACACAATTAAATCAAACTCGTATTCAATATTATGATGCAAAACGAGACTTACAACGCATGGATTCGTTAATTAAATATAATAGTATCTCAAAACAACAATACGATAAAGTCAAATTACAATATGAGGTGATAGAATCAAATTTGCAAATGTTAGAAGAAAACACCAACATTCGAGCTCCTTTTTCGGGGGTCATTACCGGTAAATATTTTAACGACAAAGAAAACTTTACCGGCGTAGCTCCACAATTAGGGGTAAGTGCAATTGTAACACTTATGCAAATTTCTACCCTTAAAGCAGAAGTGCATATTTCCGAACACTATTTCCCGAATGTAAAAAAAGGAATGAAAACAACACTCAAAACAAACATTTATCCTGAAAAAATATTTAAAGGTACCATTACAACAATATATCCGACAATCGATCCGAACACAAAAACATTTACCATAGAAATCATTGTTCCCAACAAAGATGAAAAATTACGTCCGGGAATGTTTGCACGTGTAACTATGAATTTAGGAACAAAGAAAACAATTGTAGTTCCCTCACATGCACTTCTTAAACAAGAAGGAACAAATAACCGATACCTATTTATTAATGACGATGGCGTTGCAAAAAGATATGATGTAGAGGTTGGTGCACGTTATAATAATATGATAGAAATATTTCATGAAGAAATAACCGAAGGTATGGAATTAATACACACAGGACACAGTAATTTACAAAACGGTGAATCGATTTCGGTAAGTAACGACACAACACGTGTTCAATAATAATTGTATAATAAACAAAAAGTCTTCCCACAATGAGTATATATAAAAGTGCTGTAGAAAAACCGATTACAACCATAATGATATTTTTGGCTGTAATTGTATTCGGGCTTTACTCCCTCACAAGTTTGCCCATAGATTTATATCCAGAAATGGAACCTCCGTTTATTTCGATTATGACAACCTATTCGGGAGCAAATGCTTCAGATATTGAAACTAACGTAACCCGAACAATTGAAGATGCTTTAAGTTCGGTAGACAATATGGAAAAAATCACTTCTCGTTCCTTAGACAATCTTTCGGTCGTGTTTGTTGAATTTGAATGGGGGGCAAATTTAGATGAAGCTGCGAATGACATACGAAATTCATTGAGTTTTGTTGAAAATTTTTTACCGGAAGACAGCAATGACCCTATTATCTACAAATTTAACACGAGTATGATGCCTATTCTTTTTTATGGAATAAAGGCACAACAAAGTTATGAAGGATTAGAAAAAATACTGGACGAACAATTAGTGAATCCACTTAACCGCATAGAAGGAATTGGTTCAATAGGTTTCCAAGGCTTTCCGACCCGTGAAATTGTAGTAGAAATTAATCCGCAAAAACTTGAAGCATATAACCTTACCATTAATGATATAGGTTCAATTATTCAAGCAGAAAACTTTAACATGCCCGCAGGGAATGTTAAAATGGGCTCAATGAACTATGCTTTACGAATTGAAGGAGAATTTGAAACAAGTGAGGTTATTGAAAATATTGCAATTGGCAGTTTCAACGGGAAAACTACGTATATAAAAGATATTGCCAGTGTTATAGATGGTCCTAAAGAAATGACTCTTTCTCAAAATATTAATGGAGAAAAAGGTGTTCGGATGTCTGTCATGAAACAATCCGGAGCAAACACGGTTGAAATTTCAGAAGAAGTAAAAAAAGAATTAGAAAAAATTAGAAAAAATCTACCGGAAGATATTGAGATAATAGAAATATTCGATAGCTCAAAATTCATAAACCACTCTATTTCAAATCTTACAAGAACTCTCATGTGGGCGTTAGTGTTTGTTACCTTAGTGGTATTATTTTTCTTAGGCAGATGGCGAGCCACATTTATTATTGTACTAACCATTCCAATTGCTTTAATCGTTTCATTTATATATTTGAAACTATCAGGAAATTCTATAAACATCATATCCCTTTCGGCTTTATCAATAGCTATCGGGATGGTCGTAGACGATGCGATTGTAGTACTCGAAAATATTTCGAAACACATAGACCGCGGCTCACGACCGAAAGAAGCAGCAATATATGCAACAAATGAGGTGTGGTTAGCTGTAATAGTAACCACCTTAACCGTTGTGGCAGTATTTTTACCTCTCACAATGATTACCGGACTTACCGGCGTACTATTCCAACAATTGGGGTGGATTGTAACAATCACGGTGGTAACATCTACAATTGCAGCAATTACACTTACCCCAATGCTCAGTTCAATTATGTTACGAATTAAACCAAAAAATCGTAAACCCCGTAAATACTCACACGACTCACTCATATTACCATTACTTAACAAGCTTGACATCAAATACGAAAAAATTATAAAATGGGCATTACGACATAAAAAAATGGTGATTTTTAATTCAATCGGCATTTTTGTACTATCACTGTTCCTAATCTCTCAAGTCGGTACGGAATTTATTCCCGAAACCGACCAAAGCACAATTAATGCAACAATTGAATTACAAACCGGGACAAGGCTTGAAAAAACATTGGAAGTATCGAAAAAAATTGAATCTATTTTTGCTGAAAAATATCCGAATATACAATTATTTGCGTCGTCATCCGGTGCTGATGACGAAGGAGGTATTAGTTCAATATTCAATGAGAATGGTTCCCATATGATTAACACACAAATCCGTTTAAGCGCCCCTAAAGAACGCAGCAAAAGTGTTTGGGATATTGCAGAAAGTATGAGACAAGATTTATCTGAAATAGCTGAAATTGAAAAATACCAACTTTCAACAGAAGGAGGCGGTGGCTTTGGTGCAGGAAATAATATTTCTATAGAAGTATTCGGATTTGACATAGAAAAAACTAATATGCTCGCTCGTAAAATTGCAGACAGTCTCGAAACAATTGATGGGGCAAAAGACATTAATATAAGTAGAAAAAAAGAAAAACCTGAATTACAAGTAGAACTTGATCAGGAAAAACTTGCAATTCATAATTTAACCACCGCAATGGTTGCATCTTCACTCAGAAATAGTGTGTATGGAATGACGTCATCGAAATTCAGGGAAGACGGTGATGAATATGATATTATTGTTCGCTTTCCGGAAGAAAACAGAAATTCTATTACCGATATTGAAAATATTGCAATAAAAAATATTGCCGGAAATTTCATCCGCATTAAAGAAATTGGAAAAGTTGTTGAACACTGGTCTCCACCGAATATCGAACGTACAGACAGACAGCGCATTATAACAATAACAACAACACCATATAATGTATCATTGGGTGTGTTATCGGCAGAAATTCAAGAAAAAATTAATTCAATAGATATTCCTTCCGGTGTAACCATTAACATAGGTGGTGGTTTTGAGGATATGCAAGAATCATTCATGGATATGGGCTTGTTAATGATACTCGTTTTAATGCTTGTATACATTGTCATGGCAGCACAATTTGAATCATTAAAAATGCCTTTAATAATTATGTTCTCTATTCCCTTTGCTTTTTCAGGTGTGTTTATTGCATTATTTATAACCGGAAAAACATTCAGTATTATTGCTGCTTTAGGAGCCATAATGCTTATAGGTATAGTGGTAAAAAATGCTATTGTTTTAGTTGACTACATAAATCTGTTACGCGAACGAGGATACGAATTAAATCATGCAATTTCTGAATCGGGACGATTACGATTACGACCGGTACTTATGACTGCGGCAACTACCATTTTGGGTATGCTTCCAATGGCACTAAGTACAGGAGAAGGTTCGGAAATATGGAGTCCAATGGGAATTGCGGTAATTGGAGGTCTGTTATTTTCGACCATAATTACACTCATAATTGTACCTATAGGATATGGAGTATTGGTAAATCGTACCGAAAAGAAAATTAATAAAGCTATACAAGAAGAGTTAGATGTTCTTGAAAAATTATAATACTAAAAATTGAGATTTATGAAAGCTGTAATGATTTTTTATAATCAGTCTCTTACAGAACGAGTTGAATATATATTAGAAAAACTATCTATTCGCGGATTCTCGAGATGGGCTGATGTGCAAGGACAAGGTTCAAAAACCGGTAATCCTCGCATGAATACACACACATGGCCCGAAAACAATTCAAGCATACTCACTATTGTTGAAGATGGGAAAGTGGAAGAATTACTTCAAAAAGTTAAAAACATAGACTCCTTAAACGAAGAGGTTGGTATTCGTGCATTTGTATGGAATATTGAACAGACAGTATAAAACAAGTCTACATTAACATATAACAAAATCCCTGAGTGTAACTTGGGGATTTGTTTTTCAATTAGCACAAACATAAGTTCGACGTGATTATTTACAGTTCATATTGATATAAAAAGCTATTCCTACTTACTTATGAATAGCAAGCTTCTTGCTATAAATTATTTGAAATAATAACGGGTTATTTAAAATTACATCAAATTCACGTTACAATAAAAAATTTTGGCAGTTTGAAAAATATATCCGTATTTTGAAAAAAATTAATTATGACATGCAATTGTTCTTCAAACACTAATAACGGAGCCGACAAACAAGCTCAATTAGACAACAGATATTTACGAATGGCCCTCATTTGGGCAGAGAATTCATACTGTGAACGACGTAAAGTCGGTGCTCTATTGGTAAAAGACAAAATGATAATTTCTGACGGATACAATGGGACACCTTCGGGATTTGAAAATATTTGCGAAGACGAAAACGGAAAAACAAAACCATACGTTCTTCATGCCGAAGCAAATGCAATTACCAAGGTGGCCAAATCAACCAATAATAGCGAGAATGCAACTCTCTATGTAACGACAGCTCCTTGCATTGAATGTGCAAAACTCATAATTCAATCAGGAATTTCGCGTGTTATTTTTTGCACATCATACCACATTCAAGACGGAATAGATTTATTGAACAAAGCACAGATTGAAGTTATACAAATTTCGTTATGAAAAAATATATATTTCTCCCCCTATTACTTGTTTTTTGTTTTGCCTGTGGTATGATTATCGCACACATGGGCATGCAAACGACATCTGCACCAACAGCATTACAAAAAGACACAAAACTTGAAACAATACTCAATTTAATTGAGACTGAATATGTAGACAAGGTCGATCGAAAAACAATTATTGAAAATGTAATTCCGCACTTCCTCGAAAATTTAGATCCACATACCCAATACATTCCTTCACAGGATTATGCCAACCTAAAAGAACCAATTCAAGGAGAATTTGAAGGAATAGGTGTACAATTTAATATAGTACAAGATACCGTTATCATCATTCAAGTAATAGCAGGCGGGCCATCGGAATTAGTTGGTTTACAGGCCGGTGATAGAATAATTACTGTGGAAGACTCTATTATTGCCGGTAAAAAAATAAGCACCGACGACGTCGTTCGATTACTCAAAGGTCCTAAAGATACAGAAGTAACTGTTTCCATCCATCGCCAATCACAGGATTCACTCATTGATTTTACCATAACACGAAAGACTATACCATTGTACAGTATTGATGCATCATACATGGTACGTGACTCTATAGGATATATAAAAATCAGCAGATTTGCTATGACCACAGCTAAAGAATTTATGAAACATATGGCAAAACTGAGCACAAAAGGAATGACATCAGTCATTATTGATTTACGAGAAAACGGTGGCGGCGTATTGGATGCAGCATTATTTTTGGCAAATGAATTTTTGAACAAAGACGATTTAATACTTTTTACCCAAGGAGAACATTATGCAAGAGAAAATCATTTTGCAGATGGTACAGGTTCGTATCAAGACCTGAAACTTGCGATTTTAATTAACGAATATTCTGCATCGGCAAGCGAAATAGTTGCCGGAGCAATTCAGGATAACGACAGAGGAATTATTGTCGGCAGGCGTTCATTCGGAAAAGGTTTGGTAAACAGAGATTTCATGTTTTCCGACAGTTCCGTGCTACGTTTAACCGTTCAAAAATTCTACACACCATCGGGACGAAGTATTCAGAAACCATACACCGAAGGAAACGAATTATATTATCATGAATTAGTGGAACGATATACTCATTCTGAATTAATAAACAAAGACAGTATTAGCTTTCCTGACTCATTACGGTATACAACCACAAACGGAAGAATTGTTTACGGTGGTGGTGGTATAATGCCGGATATTTTTGTGCCTATAGATACCACAGATTTTTCACCTTTGTTTACAACTTTAGTACAACACAATATTCTCTATAATTTTGCAATACGGTATGCTGATAAAAACAGATCAAAGCTTCAAACAATTAATCAAGAAGACATAGTTTCTTATTTATACAATTCGTCTATTCTTACTTTAATACAAAAAGAAGCAACAAAGAAAAATATTAGCTATACCAATTCGGAATTACAAGAAGCAAAAAAAGACATTTTACACACAAGCATATCATATATTGTTCGCACAATTTATGATGATGAAATGTTTTACCGGGTATATCAAAAAGATGATACCAGTATTGCGGCTGCAATAAAAAATCTTCACTAATAATCATGGATATAATTTTTTCACATCAGATTCAAAAGACCTCACTTTATGTTGCCGAAAAGATTCAACATATATGCAAAGATGATGAAAACCGATATATTCAGGATTTTGAAAAAGAGTTTTACAATTCTGTGCATAATTCCCGAAAACGAGAATTTTTATCTGTAAGGAAATTATTGCACACTGTCTTTCCGCAAAAAAAACATATTATACAATACTCAAAAAGCGGAAAGCCAGAATGTTCAGAATATTCAATAAGCATTTCTCATTCACATAATTATATCGCAATCATTTGCACCCCCAACAAACAAGTTTCAATTGATATTGAAGAGTACCGAAACATCATAGAAAAAACAGCACCTAAATTTATTTCAGAACAAGAGAAAAAATGCTTTCAAAGTATAGAAGAATTAACATTAGTGTGGTCCTCAAAAGAAGTATTATACAAATTATTTGAAGCAAGCTCAAATTTCTTACAAGATTATACTATTGAAGGTGAAAAGCAAGATTTACAAGAACACGGAAAACTAATAGGACGAGTAAATACAAAAAAAATTGATAAAACAATTAAAATAGACTATTTTCGTAGCCAAAAATTTATAGTAACATGGAGCATTGTTGATTCAAAATAAAACATATGATTTACGATTCTTTCACAACAGACACAAAAAAACTTGCATTACTCATTGACCCGGATAAATATTCGGTAGATAATTTAACGCTTATTTCACGACTCGCGGAATCATTACAAGTAGATTATATTTTTGTTGGAGGAAGCATTTTATTAAGCAATATAGAGCACACTATTCAATATATACAAGCATATTTTCAAGGTCCGGTATTACTTTTTCCAGGACACGCAAATCAAGTTACCAATAATGCAGACGGTATATTATTTCTCTCACTTATTTCGGGAAGAAATGCAGAATTTTTAATTGGCAATCAGGTAATTTCAGCACCAAGAATTAAACAAATAGGATTAGAGGTAATACCAACCGGATACATTTTAATAGATTGCGGATGTACCACATCAGTGGAATACATGAGTAACACACGCCCTATTCCGGCAACAAAATCGGATATAGTAATAGCGACTGCAATGGCCGGGGAAATGCTTGGACTAAAATCGCTCTATTTAGAAGGAGGGAGTGGAGCACAAACAACGGTTTCCACAGAAATTATTGAAAAAGTTAAAAAAACCTGTTCAATTCCAATAATTGTGGGTGGTGGTATTCGAACACCGGAAAAACTCAACGAAATATATAGATCCGGAGCAGACATAGCCGTTATTGGCAACGCAATTGAAGACAATCAAAATCTCCTTCAAGAATTAGTTGCAGTACGTAATTCTTTCAATGATTAAAAAAAAAATGCCCGTTGCAAACATTACATTCACAACAGGCATAATTACTACAGTATAAGTATATTGTTTAACGTACTAACATAACCGGTCCAAACTTATCATGTCCACCCTTACCATCAGGAATACCTTTCCAAGGTTGACCATCTTTAAATACTGCTTCAATTTTCCAAATATAAGTATCTGATTTCAACACTTTTCCATTGTACCGTCCATCCCACTTTCCGACAAAATTACCTTCATCATCAACCTCGTTGGAATACCATACTAAATTTCCCCACAAGTCATACACCCATATTTCCATCGTATGAATATTAAATCCTTTGGGTTGGAAATAGCGAACTCCATCTGCAGGATTCATCG